>JANRMD010000042.1:0-3865 GCA_033761895.1 Pirellulaceae bacterium
CATCTTGATTAAGGCACGGTCCTTTAGAAAAGTTGTTGCCTTAAAGGCTGTGGTGATAACCACTCGCACCTCGGAATCAAGGAAGTTCCGCTTGCTTTGGTCGCCAGTGGCGGAACGCAGTTCACCAATCTGCTTGCGCGCAAGCGCCTTTTCTTCCCAGTTATCGAACAGCCGAAGCTGGCCAGCGAGATCATCGATTTTGTGAAGTACCTCGGATTCGGTACTCATCAACATCGCTTCTAGGGCCGATGTCGAAAAATTGCGAATTGAGGCTCCACTACCAACTCTCAGTAATTGACCTTTTGCCATGGTCTCTGGCGTATGGACTCGAGCGGCGTTCCCGATGGACAGCGCGATTGTATCGGTGGCTCGATTGGTCGTGGAAACGACCAGTATCCGTTCTGTTGGATCATCAAGTACGGCAGCGATCTGTTGTCCGGCAGTCCACGTTTTGCCGGTCCCGGGTGGTCCCCAAAGCACACTCCAGGCATGCTGCCACCAATCGCGAAGATGCGGCAGTCCAGTGGCTCGGCAATTGTTGATAACAGGATGGATGTCGCCCTCGGTGGCCGCCAAGCGTTGAGGTAAATCCGATCGCAGTTCTTCGTATCCACTGTCGTTGTAAACTTGATCCAAAACCGACAAGAACTCGAAGGGGCGAACAAAGAACGAACCCGTGGTTGGCATCGCTTCAGGATTGTCGATGCTGATGAACAAGCAGCCGTTGCATTCGTCGACTTCGAGGACTTCACCTTTCCAAAGGATCTCATCCTGAAAGGCAAACTCTTCATGCGAATTTTTAGAAAACAAACTACCTTCATCGAGTGACTTGGGTCGAAAAGCGATGGCACCTTCCCAGGTCCAGTCAAACTCAACGGTACTTCCCACGTGCACGACCCAAACCGTGCCACGGTCACGTTCCGCGAAGATGCTTACCTTGCGGCAGGTCAGGCGTTTCCATTTCGAGCAGTCTCGATATTCTTGGCGGATCGCAGCCGCCGCATCCTTCACTAACTGTTCACTAGCAGACGGCAAACGTAGATCGGCGTGGAAGCGAGCAGGCTGATAAGATTCAGCTGGCATTGGGAAATCGTCACGGGCGACATCGCCGTCCTTGTCGTCCATGATCCGCCTTGCCT
Source organism: Pirellulaceae bacterium (assembly GCA_033761895.1). Taxonomy (GTDB): domain Bacteria; phylum Planctomycetota; class Planctomycetia; order Pirellulales; family Pirellulaceae; genus Aureliella. Next base: position 1,140 of record JANRMD010000042.1, read on the forward strand.
TGTTGCAGCCAACGCACAGAAGTGTTCAATTCGCTCACTCAAAATCGCTCCGAGATCGTACGCTGATTGTAGCGTTTAATCAACGACCGTTTGTGACGGCAGCCGGCGGCCGCCGTCGTGAATTGTAGGAGTTGATTGGCGGCAGGATGCCTGGACGTTAGAACTGCTTGGCTAAGGCGACTGCGGCTTGCGAGGCGGTTGACTCGGCGGCTGCTACGTCAGCCGGAGCGGCCAAAGTCGGCTCGACCACAATGGACTGGATATCTTTGAAGCCGATGAAACCCAGCAGGAATTCCAGGTAGGACTTTTGAAAGTCCATGCCTTTAGCTGCATCAGCACTGTAAGCGCCACCTCGAGCGTAAATGGTAAGGACGGGTTTGCCAGTGACTAAGCCCGAGTAGCCAGTCGCTGGTGAGAAACTAAATGTTTGGCCGGGTTGGGCAATGACATCGATATAGTGTTTCAGCTTGTAAGGGATCCCAAAGTTCCACATCGGCAAGCTGATGACGTACTTGTCAGCCGATTTGAACTCTTCGCAGACAGCGACAATCGCATCCCAGGCCGCCTTCTGTTGCTGGTCAAAGCCTTGTCCGTGGAGCACTTGGTATTTGGCATCGATCGTGTAACCATCGAATTCAGGAAGTGCCTTTGCCCAAAGATCGAGGGTGACTACTTCATCGTTGGGATGAGCGGCGCGATAGGCATCAAGAAATGCTTTGGCGACCGCAATCGACTTTGAGCGTTCTTTGCGAGGTGAGGCTTCGATGTAAAGTAACTTGGACATTTCTAAAGACTCCGTTTCAAAATTCAGGAAACAAGTAAACAAAACAGTTGTCGGCTTGGCGGGCCGCAGACATCAGGCTAAATCGAACAGCATGATTTCGGCGTCGGCCGGGGTTTCGGCCGGAGCTTCGAAGAACAGTCGCGTTTCATCGCTGACTGCTGCACCATCTCCAGCGTTGAGCACATGCCCGCTCATTGACACCGACCCACGCAGCACCTGTACCCATGCATGCCGCTGGCGGTCCAGCGTGTGCTCGATCGTATTTCCTACTTGAAGATCCAGCAGGTAGATACGAGCGTCTTGATGAATCAAGAGTGAACCGTCGGCCGCATCACGCGACGCGACCAGTTGCCACTGATTGCGACGACCTGCAGGATCGAACGATCGCTGTTCGTAGCTTGGCTCAATTCCTCGTCGCTCTGGCAGCAGCCAGATCTGGTAAAAGTGCGTTGTTTGTGAGTCCAACGAATTGAACTCGCTGTGGGTAATGCCGGTCCCAGCTGAGATGCGTTGAAATTCGCCAGGCTTGAGCACCGCTCCGTTACCCATCGAATCCTTGTGTTCAAGGGCGCCGCTGAGAACGTAGGATACGATCTCCATGTCATTGTGGGCGTGGGTACCAAAACCTTGTCCGGCAGCAACGCGGTCTTCGTTGATGACTCGCAGCGAGCGAAAGCCCATGTGCTGTGAATCGCGGTAGCCAGCAAATGAAAACGTGTGGTAGGAGTTTAACCAGCCGTGGTCGGCATGGCCTCGGTTGGCAGATTCTCGGATCTTAATCATCGTTGACTTTCTTTTTTTGTTTACTGGTAAATAGTTTATGTATAAAGTTTTGGGCGGCATGATTGTCGGGATCTGTCGCTATTGGTTGTGGAATCGTTGTTGATTCTGGCGTGTTTGAGGTGCTGGGCGGTTGTCTTTTGTGTCACATCTTATTGACCGACGTGCGTTTGCACTGTTCGAAAGTGAGTGACCTTGGGCCTGGCCCGCAACTGCGGCGGATTAGACGCTTGCTAAGTTTGCGTTCCGCGAGTCTTTTCGAGCAAGCGAATAAGTTCGGCCAGTTCCTTACTAGAGAGCTTTTCCATAAGTTCCAGGTGCAAGTCGCTAAGCGGCTGGTCCAGTTTGCTGAGCATGGTCAGTGCTTTTTTTGTGATCTCGACATAGACCACTCTGCGATCCTTTTCGCAGCGACGGCGTTTGACGAGCTGCTGGCTTTCCAAGCGGTCGATTAAACCCGTGATGGCGGGTACGACTTGGATCATGCGATCCGCGATCTCCAAGGATGGAAGCGGTTTGCCTTCACCTCGTAGGATTCGCAGCACGTTGTACTGGGACGATGTCAAACCGTACTCACGGAACAGTCTGCCGAGTTGGTTCTCAAACTGGTCGCTGGTGCGGAGGATATTCAGGATCGCTTCTTGCTGGAGCGACTCGAAGGGGCCTTTCTTTTTGAGCTCTTGGCGAATGCCACCGACCATGCGATTTCTCCTGCCTGAATGTCCCGTCAGTGTCCTGTATCGAAGATAGTTTACGCGTAAACTATTTATATGGCAAGTGTATTTCTGGCAGCGCGGATGATGGTTGGGTTGTGAAAGCCCGAAACGTGCAACATCAAAAGGCGCTAGCCGCGGTTCTCGAAGTTTGGAGCGTGCATGGATTTGGCTCGTTCCAATGCAAGTTGAGCTGATGGTTTTTGGCTCTCGTTCCCAGGCTCTGCCTGGGAACGCACTGCTCCAGAGGCTCCGCCTCGACATTTCCCGCACGCGGAGCCTGGGCTGTGTGACGAATAGCAATAAGACAGAATCCGATTATGTAACTTTTGTTCCTCTTCAGGCAACACAGTCACGAACGAAGGAACTCCCCATCGCCCCGGTACTCCGGGGAGAGAGGGGGACGGGGGGTGAGGGGCGCCCGGTCTGGAGTAAGCGACTTTCTCAAT
>JANRMD010000043.1:0-7683 GCA_033761895.1 Pirellulaceae bacterium
ACGCACGTGTCGACGAAACGATTAATCGAAAATCGCCCGTAAAAACCATATTGAAGGCCCTAGCCGTTAAGGCTTTCGGGGGCCGCCGTAGTACTCTCGAAATGCTTGACGCATTCCGCTACCAGTCATGAATACTCCCAGGTACAGGAGTATTCATGATTTATCCAGACTACCAGATTAATGGTACGACCCTAAGGCATCAGCAAAGTTGCTAGTACTCGTTGCCAGCTGCGGATGCGTTTTCTGGAATCTCAGTTGTCGGTGCGTTGCTCGAAACTGCTTGGCGAATAACGCGGTCCGCGACTTCTTTTTGCAGCTTCGCAATCGCGACTTCGATCGGCATCGAACCCAAGTCACCCTCGATACGATCTCGCAGTGCAACACTACCCGTCTCGGCTTCTTTAGGTCCGATGATGGCCATGTAAGGAATTAACTCCAACTGCGCATCGCGAATCTTGGCTTGCACCTTTGCACCACGCGAGTCCGTAGTCACGCGGAAACCGAGTGCCGACAAACGTTTTTCAAGTTCAAAGGCAACGTCGTTCGATTTCTCGCTAAGCGGCAGAACGCGAATCTGCTCAGGGGCCAACCACATCGGGAATGCTCCCGCAAAATGCTCGATCAACATGCCTACAAAGCGTTCCATCGATCCGAACGGAGCGCGATGAATCATCACCGGCCGATGCGTTTGATTATCCGCTCCGACATATTCCAGCTTAAAGCGCTCCGGCAAGTTGTAATCCAATTGCACGGTGCCAAGTTGCCACTGACGACCGATACAATCGCGAACCATAAAGTCCGCTTTCGGCCCGTAGAAAGCCGCTTCGCCTTCAGCCGCCTGGAAGTTCAAGCCGCTTTCTTCGAGCACTTTTCGCAGCGCTGTTTCGGCCTTCTGCCAGTTCTCTTCGCTGCCAACGTACTTGTCACTGGCTGGATCGCGGAGTGACAGTTGCACGCGATAATCCTTCAAACCAACGCTTTCCAGCACAAATCGCGTTAGTTCAATCGTGTTGCGGAATTCCTCTTCAACTTGCTCTGCAGTGCAGAAGATATGCGCGTCGTCCTGGGTCAAACCGCGCACTCTCAGCATACCGTTCAACTCGCCCGTTTGTTCATATCGGTAAACCGTACCGAACTCCATCAACCTCAAGGGCAACTGCTTGTAGGAACGCGGTTGAGCCTTGTAGATCTGTGCGTGATGCGGACAATTCATCGGCTTGACGAGATACCTTTCGTGGGCTCGTTGCCAAACTTGCAAAACGGCCAAGCGAGTTGCGAGGTCGCTGTCGAACTTATAGTCCGGCAAGTCGACACCCAGCACCTTTGCGGCATCGTACAGTTGACGTTCGGCTTCTGGAGTTAGGCCCTCGTCTTTCTGCAAGCGATCAATCCAGGCATCAACCAACCCACCCGCTTGCTCGACAAACAAGGGTGGAAACTGGCTATCGCGGTAATACGGAAAGTGACCGCTGATTTCATAGAGTTCAACGCGGCCCAAGTGGGGACTAAACACGGGTTCGTAGCCGCGCCGCAATAATTCTTGCCGCAAGAAATCCTCCAGCAGCACACGCACGCGGGCGCCTTTGGGCATCCACAAGCACAAGCCCTGGCCAACATCGGGACTGATTTGGAACAATCCCAGTTTCTTGCCCAAGACGCGATGGTCGCGACGTCGTGCTTCTTCCAATTGATCAAGGTACGCTTGTTGATCCTTCGGGCTAAACCAGGAAGTGCCGTACAGTCGCTGAAGCTGTTTGCCCTTGGCGTCACCCTTCCAGTAGGCACCTGCGACGGAAAGCAACTTGAATGCCTTCACCTTGCTCGCATCAGGAATATGCGGACCACGGCATAAGTCGACGAATTCTCCTTGGCGGTAGAAACCAAGCTGCTCATGTGACGACAAACCGGTTTCAATGTGCTCGACCTTCAACGTCTGCTTGAGATCGCCGCAGAGTTTGATAGCTTCATCGCGTCCAAGCGAAAACTGCTCAAAGGGCTCAGCCTTCTCGACGATACTAGCCATCTCTTTTTCGATAGCCGGAAAATCATCTTCGCTGATTTTGTGCTTTAGTTCGAAATCGTAATAGAAGCCATTGTTGATCGTTGGGCCGAACGCCAGCGAAACTCCATCAAACAATCGCATCACGGCGCGGGCCATAATGTGGGCACTAGAGTGACGAAGTACATCCAGCGCCTCTGGGTCGCGCTCAGTCAACAATTTGAGCGGAACCGGGGATTCGTCGGTCAAGTCCTTCAGTGGCCGGGTTGCATCAACGATTCGGTCGCCGATTTTGGCCGCAACTACGGCTTTGGCCAGTCGAGAACCGATTTTCTCAGCGACATCCAAGGCGGTCGCGTTCTCGGGGTGTTCAACAAGAGTGCCGTCTGGCAATTGAACTTGGAACATTTTTCGTGCCTCCTGCAGCGCTCATGGCGCGTTTCTGGGCGTGTGTATTCGCCTAGACATAAGGCGAAAGGAACAATAAGGATGCCAACCCATCCCCAAAATGGCAACCCGTGCTAACGTCGGAGTGAGAATTTCACTCTAATGTTCCCATGGAAACCGACAAACAAGTCTACGCGATTTTCGAAGCGCATCCGCGATGGATGTTCGAACTTACTGGCCTACCGTGGCCTGGCGAATGCCGATTTGCGTCTGTTGAGTTGAAAGCGATCTCTAGAACCACCGACGGCGTGATCTATCCTGAGGATTTGGCTGCTTCGCTAACAGTTGCCGAATTTCAGTTTCAATACGATTCGACGATCTACAATCGGATCGTTATTGAAATGTCCTTGCTTCAGCAGGAAAATTCTGGCCGCGCGATTCAGGGATGCATCATTTTTCTGACTAAAAGCCTCGATCCACGAACTGAGCCGTGGATAAATGTCGTCCGAGTCTTTTACCTCGACGAGCTCATCGAGGCCGTCTCGAACCGAAGCCCCAACCACCCACTGGTCGCTGTTTTTCGACCAGTTTTCACTAAAAATCGCGATGAACTCGAAAAAGAGGCGTCCAAGTACTACAATCAAATTGCGGAAAGTGATCTTCCGCAGGACGTTCGCTTGAAACTCACCGACGTGTTTGTTAGTTGGATTGAGCAGAGGTTCAGCGAAAAGGGCAAAAAGGAGATCGAAGAAATGTTAATCGGCGCATTACCATCGCTGCGAGACACGCAATCTGGGAAAGACCTAATCCAAATAGGTAAAATTGAAGGCAAAATTGAAGGCAAGATCGAGGGCAAGATCGAGGGCAAGATTGAGGATCTTCTGATGCTGCTCGAATCACGGTTCGGTTCCATTGAGCCCGCCCTGCGAGAACGGCTAGCGCAGCTAGATTCGGTAGATCGAGCCAATCGTTTGCTACTTCAAGTGCTAACGATCAAATCGCCCGGCGAATTGAACTTCTAGTTTAGCCCGGTAACTTTCCGCCAAGCCAAGAATACGGAATTAAAGCTATCCAACTTCGGAAAATCAGCTGATAATGGCGGTTCAACACGCTCTCCGCGAAGCCTTCGAACCGTCAACTCACTGTAGATCAAATGCGTCCAACCGCTCCAAGACTTGAATTGCTCGCACCGGCCGGAAATTGGGAGTGTGCTCGAGCGGCAGTAGAAAACGGTGCGGACGCGATCTACTTCGGACTCGACGTCGGCTTCAACGCTCGAGCCCGAGCCGCCAACTTTCATGTCCAGCAACTCCGCGAATTGATGGCCATGCTGCATCGCCAAGCGGTGAAGGGCTATGTGACCCTAAATACGCTGGTGTTCACGGACGAATTGCCGTCGCTCGAAGCCAACTTGCGACTGCTGGCTGGCGCAGGTGTTGATGCAGTCCTGGTTCAAGACCTCGGCGTGGTACGATTGATCCGGGAACTATGTCCCGAGCTCGTCATTCACGCAAGCACACAGATGACAATGACCAACGCCGTGGCAATCGAGCAAGCTCGCGAACTGGGAATCGAGCGCGTGGTGTTGGCTCGAGAATTGTCGATCGATGAGATCCGCAAAATCGCCAGTCAAACGACAATGCCAATCGAAGTCTTCGTGCATGGTGCGTTATGCGTTGCCTATAGTGGCCAGTGCTTGACCAGCGAATCGCTCGGTGGTCGCAGCGCAAATCGCGGCCAATGCGCCCAAGCCTGTCGCCTGCCGTACGATCTGATTTGCGATGGCGAGCCCAAAGATCTGGGGGATGTAAAGTACCTGCTCAGTCCCCAGGATCTTGCAGCTCACGATTTGATTCCAGCGCTTCTCGACGCTGGTGTTTGTTCTGTGAAAATCGAAGGTCGTCTGAAAACGCCCGAATACGTGGCCAATGTTTGCCAACATTACCGCCAAGCCATCGATGCCGCGCTTGCATCGAGACCGATCAAGTTAACCGCTGAAGCCCAAAGCGAATTGGAACTCAGTTTCTCGCGTGGCTTCTCACCCGGTTGGTTGGAAGGCTGCGATCACAAACGTTTGGTACCTGGAACCGGTAGCGCGAAACGTGGCGTGTTGATCGGTACGATTGAGCACACAACCGAAGAATCGATTCATGCCAACTTGACTTGCGCACTTGCAACAGGCGACGGGATCGTGATCGAAGGCGATCGCTTTGCCGGCAAGGAATTTGGCGGACGAGTCTATGAACTGTTTCAGAATCAAATGCGAGTCGACCGTGTTGATGGCGGACTCACTGAAATTCGCATGCAACACGGCGCGATTGCCGCTCAGTCACTCGCCGCTGGCTTGAAGATTTGGAAGACCGATGATCCGCAATTGACGAAACGTTTACGACGCAGTTTTGAATCGGCCGATCCAATCAAACGCGTCGATGTCGACTTGCAAGTAGACGTTGCGGTCGGTGCCCCGATCCGTATATCAGCCGTGTGCTTCGATGGCATCCAAGTTGATTACGAATCGGAACATATCCCCGAATTAGCCCGCAAACATGCTACCACCGAAGAAACGCTGACGGCTCAGTTCTCGCGTCTGGGCGGTAGCGTTTATCGACTGCGTGAATTGAAAGCTCGCATCGAAGGCGCCCCCATGGTCCCGCTCAGTGTGCTCGGACAGCTACGCCATGAACTGGTCGAGCGGCTCGAAGTCGCACGTATGCCACCCAAATTCGCGTGTGCTGAAGGGCCAGTGATACCACGCATGTTGGCAAGCGTGAATGAAAACGCGGTGAAACAAGATTCAGACGCGGCAACCCCAGAACTACACGTTCTCTGTCGTAGCCTACAGCAACTCGAACAAGTCATCGCCACCGGCCTAGTCAAGCACTTGATCGCCGACTTCCATGATTTGCGAGAGTATCAACAAGCCGTCGCGCTCGCCCACAGCGCGAAGTGCACCATTCATCTCGCGACCCTGCGGATTCATAAACCTGGTGAAGATGGCTTGTTCAAAGCCATCGAAAAACGATCTGCCGATGGCTGGTTGGTCCGCAACTTGGCTGCGCTCGCCTATTGCCGTTCTGCAGATATTCCATTCGTTTGTGATTTCTCGCTGAACGTAACCAACCCTCTCACCGCAGAGCAGTTGATCGCTTGGGGTGCCCAGCGCATCACCGCGTCGTATGACCTGAATCGAGATCAACTAATCGAGTTGACCAAGCACACGCCAGCGCATTGGCTGGAAGTCGTGATTCACCAGCACATGCCTATGTTCCATATGGAGCACTGCGTGTTTTGCAGTGTGCTAAGTCCTGGCAAGAACAAAAGCGATTGCGGTCGCCCTTGTGATCGCCACGATGTCAAGTTGCGTGACCGCGTTGGTGTGGAGCATGTGCTTCACGCTGACATAGGTTGTCGCAACACGCTCTACAACGGTGTCGCGCAGAGCGGAGCTGAAGCAGTTGAGTCGCTGCTAAACTGCGGCGTACGGAACTTTCGTGTCGAACTGCTGAGGGATTCCGAAGCAAGTGTGACAACAGAGCTGGTGAAACTCTACCAAGCTCTACTCGCCGGACGCTTGCACGGTACGCAAGTCTGGCAGCAACTCAAGGCGCACAATCGAGTTGGCGTAACTCGCGGCACACTCGAGCAAGCCCGCAATCCGCTCGCGATCCTTTAGTGGGGCGCTTCTGCCAGATGCGACCAGAAAACACCGCACATTGGAATACACTCAGTGCAAATTGTCGCACTCCGCAAGAGCGCGCAATCACTCTGGCAACAAACATCCTCAATGGATACTCAAGACCGTTTTTGCCGAGTTGTTTGCGTGCGCAAAATCCATTGACTTTTCGACACTTCTCGCCGATCGCCACCATCCTAGCTTGCTAGGTGGAGCGATGACTGATTAGCTAACTGCAAAGTTGGACCGAACGGGCGCGGGCGGGAGAGTGTTTTAACGCGGTGATTTAGCTGAAAAAGTCGCGATCGCCACCGAGTAAACTCGGTGGCGATCAGCGAGAAGTGTCGATTTTTCCTTGACAATTCGATTTCGTTGTCTTGCCACCCCTAAAAGCAGTACGTTACAACCCCGCCACAACTCTAAGACGTTTAAACTATCCAAAAATGATCATACCTGAATATTGGGCAGAGGCTCGAGTTCAATACCGAGGCGACAAGCGGCAAGTCACCGTCCGTCGATTTGGCTGGTCCAACGCAAGTCAAGCCGCAGCCCAGGTCCATGCCGAAGAGCGTGCCCAAGAGGCGCTTCAGCAAGCGATCCGAGACTCGCATGTATCGCGTCGCGAGCTGAAAATACCCTACAATGGCGCCGAGGGCTTACCGATACGAGAAGAAGTTATCCTGCGCGATGATCGCTTTGTGATCACTCGCAATTCTTACGGCGCACTATGTATCAACACGCCCAATGTATTGTTCGCAGACATCGACTTGGCTAGCCCCAAGGACTTTGGTTGCTTGGCGATGTTCGTCGTGCAGATTTCTTTTTTGGTGACGCTCGCGATTTCAAGATCGTTGCTGATCGCCATGTTAGTTGCTATCCCCATATCGATCGCTTGGATCGTATTCCGGTGGCTTTACATCAAACGCATTAGCAGTAGCGCCCACTTTCGAAAACTGGCCATCGAGCGCATCCATAAGTTTGCGAACTCGCACCCCGATTGGTCCTTGCGGATTTATCAAAGCCCAGCTGGTTATCGGATCTTGGTTACCCATCGCACGTTTGATCCCAGTGAACCTGAGGTCCTAGAGTTTTTCAAGGCGACACAAGTTGACGACATGTACCAGCTCATGTGCCGAAACCAACAGTGCTTTCGAGCTCGCTTGACCGCCAAACCTTGGCGGATCGGCATCGTCGCTCATATGCGACCTCGCCCAGGCGTTTGGCCGGTCCATCCAGATCTGTTGCCGATGCGTATGGCCTGGATCGAAAACTACCAGGAAGTTGCCAAGAACTTCGCTGCTTGCGAATTCATTGAGACTCTAGGCCCTTCCACAATCCACCCCGAAGTCCAGCCGGTACTTGAGATCCACGACCGTTTGTCTCAAGCGACCAGCAAACTGCCCATCGCCTAATCGTCCCCTCGCACCCTCGCGCACCCTCGTTCCCAGGCTCTGCCTGGGCTGTGCGACAAATAGCAATAAAGCAGAATCCGATTATGTAACTTTTGTTCCTCTTCAGGCAACACAGTCACGAACGAAGGAACTCCCCATCGCCCCGGTACTCCGGGGAGAGAGGGGGACGGGGGGTGAGGGGCGCCCGGTCTGGAGTAAGCGACTTTCTCAAT
>JANRMD010000044.1:0-9329 GCA_033761895.1 Pirellulaceae bacterium
TATCAGCCGGATCGCGTTAGCGTCCGGTTTTCGCCGCGGCAACCGGTGCTAGCGTCGCGAATTGTAAGTTCTATGCCATGCTAAAAAGTGGGGCAGCGGGCGGGGACGCCCGCGCTCTGTGAGGACCAGATTATTGAATAATAGCGGACTACAGGTGGCGCACCCGAAAACGCCTCCGTTTGCGTACAAAGTATGGTAACTTTTGGAACTCACCTGGATTTTCTTGCGGAGGGACATCCGGTATTCCGGAGCGCGGGCGTCCTCGCCCGCTTGCGGCAAAGCTGCGGCATAGAACTTACAATTCGCGACACTAGCGCACTGCGGCTAATCCTAATTTTAAGTATGACGCTCCACTAGCGAGTCGTTGTTCCGGTAGGAGCAAACCTCGGCTATCACGAAAGACTGAGGGATTCTGCGGACTTACTCACGGCAGACCTCGCACCTTCTCGGCTCCGACCTTGAATTACTTCTTGTGAGGATCGAAAAACACGGTTTTCCCAAAGTCACCATACTTTGTACGCAAACGGAGGCGTTTTCGGGTACGCCACCTGTAGTCCGCTATGATTCAATAATCTGGTCCTCACGGAGCGGGGGCGTCCCCGCCCGCTGCCCCACTTTTTAGCATGGCATAGAACTTACAATTCGCGACGCTAGCACCGGTTGCCGCGGCGAAAACCGGACGCTAACGCGATCCGGCTGATATTACAAACCCTTAAAATTAAGCTGTGACGCTCCGACAGGGATGGTGGCGACCGGCGCAAGTAGTATCGACTTTTTTGGTTGAAAGGGCCGAAACGGAGACCGTCGAACTTCGAAGAAGCCAATCGCAACTGCTAGAATTGAGACAATTGTGCGACACTCAGGACTTGAAAATCACGCCGAACATGAGATAAGCCATCAGACCAGTCAGCAGCACATTGAGAGCTTGACCGCACAGGTAGAGCGTCATGGGTTTACCGGTTCGGAAGTATGGCAACAGTTCTTTGAGGTTCGTGTCTAGCCCCAAGCAGACAAACGCGAGGCAGAACATCCACTCACGTATTGGCTTGGTCACTCCCGACGTCGATGCGTCAACCCAAACTTCACCAAACAGTGAAGCCGCGAAGATGACTGAGCAGACAATCGAGGCTGCGATAAAGCCAAGAACAAACTTTGGAAAGCGCTTCCAAATTTCGCTGACTCCGACCGCCGGGGCGCCACCTGTATTGTCGACCCACTTGGTCCAATACATGGCGACTCCAAAAGCGACGATGCCGATCAAGATGTTCTGAATCATCTTGACCGTGACGGCGGTTTCACTGGCGATCTTGCCGAACGACTTATCACCCTTGCTGAGCATCTCACCAGCGGCGGCTACAGCTCCTGTCGAATCGATGGTACCACCGATCCATGCACCTGCAACGCGCGGATCGAGATCCATGGCGAGAATAACTCCAGGCATGACCACCATCATCACGACAGTGAAGGCGAGTGACAGGCCGATGGCGAGTGACAATTCTTCCTTCTTGGCTTTGCAAGCTGCTGCGGTCGCAATTGCTGCTGAGACTCCACAGACGCTCATGTCTGCGGAGATGACGATGTTCAGTGATTTGCTTTCCATTTTCAGTACGCGTTGCCCGAAGATGTAAGTGCCGATCAGTACGACTGGAGTGACAACCCAGGAGACGCAGATGCCTGGGATACCAAGCGCCAGGAGGCGACCAAAGAGCACTTCGGCGCCCAATAGCACGAGACCAATCTTGATGAACAGTTCACCGCGCACCGCAGGCTTCAGCCAGCGTGGTGTGCCGATGGTATTGCAGATTACCATCCCAACCAACAAAGCCCAAAGCGGATATTCGAGATTGTACATCTCAACCACCGCTTGTTTGGCCATGACGTACGAAATGACTGCCAGCAGGAAGACGAGTGGAAACGCAGATAAAAAGGGTGCGATTGGTAAACGCTGCAGCGAAATCGCCAGTAAGCTGACCAGTGCAGTGGCAACCAGCGCACCCAAGATACCCGGGACAAGTGAACGCGAAGTGCTCTCGCCAGTTTTGGGATCTTTCTTGGTTTCCGTGGTGGCTTCAAGTGGCGACTGGACCCATCCGCCGACTTTGCCGATCCAACCCTTAAGCGAAGCGTTCCATTTTGGTTTTTCGGTGACCGTATTCGGCTCCGCAGTAGCTGCTGCTTCACCCGAGGGGGCTTTGACGAGCCGCGTTGACCACTGCAGATCAGCCGGTTTAGTCCCCAGACACAGCAGCAGTGAAATCACGACGATACAAAGTCCCACCAAGCCCGATGTCCAGTCTTCACTCAACCCGCGTTTGTTCATGTCAGCGTTGGTCAATCCATCCTTGCTGCTGGGATCAAGCTTAGGAACATTGGCGTTGCCTGATGACAATGAAGTCGGTGTGTTTGTTTCACTACTATCGGACATCTATCTCTCCGAAAGAACAGGCTTGAACAGCCGTGAACAGGCTTGAGGGGTGAGGTTTGAGGGGGTGAGGTTTGAGTACTAACTTCCAGCTTCTAGCCACTCGCCTCCCTGCTGAGGTTTAGGTCGCTATAATAAGCCACTTCGCTGTCCGTGTGGATGCTATGAGGGGATTTTTGAGTGATTGCAGAGCGGAACTGCACATCGAATCGAAAATACCAATGGGGATCGTAAGATGCTGGAGGAAACGCTGGAAGTGGATGCAACGGCAGAAGACGATTTGCGACGTCAATATCATGAACTGGCTGAATTGGCAGGTTCACTAGCGCACGAAATCAAGAATCCGTTATCGGTCATTCACATGAATGCGGATCTCCTTAGCGAGGAACTAACGGATTGCGAGTGGCCGGGGCGACGTCGGGCCGAATCGAAGGTCGACATGATTCGACAGCAGTGCCAGCGGATGGAAAACTTGCTGCGTGATTTTCTGCGATTTGCGAGGATGCGCGATCTTGAGATGACGCCGGGCAGCATGAATGAGCAGGTCGAAACGGTCCTGCGACTATTCAAACCGCAAGCCGATAAGTCAGGCATTGAAGTGATTCGTTATCTCGACACGGATCTTCCGAGCGTTCTGTTGCACAGCGATTCGCTGCAAGCCGCTTTAATCAACTTGGTGAAGAATGCGCTCGAAGCGATGCCTGATGGCGGTCAACTGGTCGTGCGAACTTATACGACACCGCGTGGGGTTGCATTGGACTTGATCGACACAGGCTGCGGAATGGACGATACTACTGCGATCAAAATGTTTGAGCCGTTTTACTCGACCAAGCATGGCGGCTCGGGACTTGGACTACCGACGGCACGCAAAATCATTGAAGCTCACGGTGGTCGCATTAGTGTCCAAAGCGAAGCGGGTCGGGGAACAAAGTTCATGCTCGAGTTTCCGGTGCCGGCTCGCTTACAATAAGCTTGGCTCGTCCAGTCCTAGTCACTTTCCACTGCACCATAAAGCCTCGAAATGGGTTGGTACAAACTAATCGCAAGCCGGATTGTGACGCGTTATTGGCCATTCGTAATTGCGAGTTGGCTGGTACTCGCGGTAACGTTGCGTTTGGTGGCTCCGGATTGGGATTCGATTGCGGCGGACGGCGACTTACAGTTTCTGCCCGACGATGTCCCGAGCGCTGTGGGTCAGCGCACCATGGATTCCGCTTTTCCAGGCACGCAGTCACGCAGCCAAATGATGCTGGTGTTTGCCAATCCGTCTGCCAAGCAGGCACCAGGGGATCTTTTTTTTGCACTCGATGTCGCGCGACGGTTGCATTGGTATTCAGCCACGAATCTGCTGAAGAATGCGGAATTGCCGGCTGCGCCGTGGAACGTTGAAGAGTTATCGCGCCGCGATTCAGTCTTGATCGAAACCATTCAAGATAACTTGAACCAAGCGATCGAAATCGATGAAGAACTCAGCCGATTTGCGGGCAGTCAGAATCCGCCGCTTGAGTTCGCACGTTTGCCAAACACGTTTGCGCTGCGCGGTCAGTTGCTCGAAAACTTGGGCAAGCTACAAGAAGCCGCTGATGATACAGGTGTTGCCAAGTTGATGATTGAGCAGAGCACGCCGGTGATCAAGTTGGAGCAACCTCCGTGGGCAGTGCATTTGCGGGATGTGTGGACTTGGCGAAATCCAGTAATTGGTCACAAGTTGCTCAGTCAGGACAAGCATGCGAGGTTGGTTGCGGTTCAGTTAGGTAACGATTTCACCGCCACTTCGAACATTGGAATTCTCAACGGCATCGAGGAGGTGATTCGCACAGTTCGCGCGGAACATAAAGTTCTGGTGTCAGAGGAACTGCAAGTTCAAATCAGCGGTTCGGCAGCGTTTGGTGCCGACATGCTGCGAGCCGCCGCGAGCGTCGTGAAGAAAACGGAGATTGTCACGATCTTGTTAGTGCTCGGCATCCTGGCGCTCGTTTATCGAGGTCCGTTTCTGATTGCAATTCCGCTGACCAGCATCGCCTTGAGCTTGCTGGTAGCGACAGCGGTGATTGCCTTGCTGGCGCGCGATCCACTGGATGCGACCAGCCGTGGTATTGGCGTCTTCACCACCACACGTATCTTCGTCGTGGTTTTGCTGTTTGGTGCTGGCACCGATTTCTGCTTATTCTTTTTGGCTAGGAACAAAGAGCTGCTGCAAAGCCGAGTCGTTCGTACACGGCGTCAAATGCACCAGATCGTGGCTAGAGGTTGGCGGAGTACTCACAACGCTCTAGTCGCAAGCGCTTTCACCACCATCGTCGGATTGGCTTTGATGTGGTTTTCGAAATTCGAGAAATTTCAGTACAACGGTCCGATCATTGCGATCTCCCTCGCAATTACGATGATCGTTTGTTTAACCTTCACGCCAGCCTTGCTGAGTGCCCTTGGGCGGCTTGCTTTTTGGCCGATGCTCAAGAGTCGCGATGAGCGGGATAAGCAGAGCTTTCTTGCATCAGGGGATTGGAGCTGGCTTTGGGAGCGGATTGCGACTTGGGTGGTGACTTATCCGCGCAGCTTTATGCTCAGCGCGATAGCTTTGCTTGCTGTGCCCGCCGCCTATGGATTTTTGTGCTTGGGCTGGGTCACTTACGACTTGACGGAAGAACTCTCTCAGAACGCGACCAGCCGTCGCGGTGCGAAGTTGATCTCGCAGTACTTTCCAGTGCAGGACGGCAGCCCAATTAGTATTATGTTGATCCGCAAGACACAGTTTGATTCTGACGAATCGCTGCAAGTCGCTTGCGCGGAAGTCTCGAAGCAGCTTTATACTGCGGGAGTCAATTCCGTGCGCTCGTTGACCGATCCGCTAGGAGATTATCCGCCGGATCGCAAAATGGGCTTACTGGATTCCGATGCTTGGCGCAGGCGTGTTCTGAAGAGCCATCGGATTACTCGAGAACGCTACATCAGTACTGTAGATAACCTGTCGCAGCGACTGGCAAAGTTCGACGTTATTTTGACCGACAATCCGTTCTCACCTCAAGCGACGACTACCTTGACGCTGCTGCGCAATTTGTTGACCGAAGAAACGCGTCGGGAGGATTCGCCTTGGTACGGCGCGGAAGTGGTAACAGCGGGCACAACGGTCGGGATAACGGATTTGCGTTCGATCACCCAAGACGATCAAACTCGTATTCAGATTCTGGTGACCATCGGAGTCTGGGTCGTGCTGATTGTGTTGCTGCGTCACTTGGTGTTGTCTACTTATTTGATCTTTACCGTCCTGCTCAGCTATTTTTCGACGCTGGGAATTACTTACTGGGTGTTCTGGACCGCACATGGGGCCGACTACAACGGCTTGGATTGGAAAGTCCCGTTGTTCTTGTTTGTGATTTTGGTGGCTGTGGGGCAAGACTACAACGTTTATCTCACTACGCGAATACTCGAAGAGCAACGTACGCTGCCGCGCAGAGAAGGTGTTCGTCGGGCTCTGCATTTAACCGGCGGGATCATCACCAGTTGCGGGATCGTGATGGCAGGCACCTTTGTGGCCATGACTAGCCCGGCGATCATTCAGTGGCTTTCGACGGTCCTTCCAAGCGGTTGGATTGTCGATGACGCTCCAGTGCTTCGAGGAATCACAGAACTTGGATTCGCGCTGTCGTTTGGTGTGATGCTGGACACGTTGATTGTTCGCAGTATCCTGGTTCCCGCTTTCTTCGTCTTATGGCAAAATGCGAACGGACGTATTACGGACGTTGAGCCGCCGGCTAAATGAATAACTTTTGAACTCGTCAGTCTGCTGGAAATTCTATGGAACGCAAATCGGTACCGCATTCTCCGCAAGAAGTGCTTGTTCTCTGTCGCGAGAATGATGTAAAGGCGATTGACCTCAGATTCACGGATTTCCTTGGAAAGTGGCGGCATAAGACGATTCCTGTGGGGCGGTTGACCGACCAAGCCTTTGAAGATGGCTTTGGGTTCGATGGTTCGAGCGTTCGTGGCTGGGAGACGATTGAAGAGTCGAATCTGTTGCTGATACCGCAACCCGAGACGGCACTGCTCGATCGGTTCGCCGCCATTCCAACTCTGTCGATGATTTGCTCGATCCACGATCCGATCACGCGTGAAGAATTCTCGCGTGACCCCCGCAATATCGCTCGACGGGCCGAGTTCTACTTGACCAGCCTTGGGATTGCGGACCAGGCGTTTTTTGGTGCCGAAGCCGAGTTCTTTATCTTCGATGATGTCCAGTTTGAACAATCGGCAGGCGAAGCTTACTATCGTATCGATAGCCTGGAAGCTCAATGGAATCGAGGTACCTCTGAGGCTCCCAACCTGGGGCACAAGATTCGTCATCGCGAAGGTTACCTTCCCTGCTCGCCCGTCGACCAATCGATGGACCTACGCTCCGAAATGATGATGGAGTTGATTGACTGCGGCATTGATGTCGAATGTCATCATCACGAAGTCGCGACGGCGGGGCAAGCTGAGATTGATGTTCGGTTCAGTACGCTCGTGCAAGCTGCCGATAACGTGATGATCTACAAGCACGTGACGAAGAACGTCGCCAAGCGGCATGGCAAAACCGTTACCTTTATGCCCAAGCCGCTGATGAACGACGATGGCTCGGGCATGCATACCCATTTTTCGATGTGGAAGAGTGGCGAACCGCTATTCGCTGGTAAAGGTTATGGTGGTTTGAGTGATACAGGGTTGTATGCACTCGGAGGGATTTTGCGTCATGCGCCCGCCTTGCTGGCGTTTACCAATCCCACAACGAACTCGTACAAACGTCTGGTGCCCGGTCCCACAACGCCCACACATCTGGCTTATTCACAGCGTAGCCGTATCGCAGCCTGCCGTATCCCGATGCTCAGCCCGAGCCCAAAATCAAAACGTATCGAATTTCGATGCCCCGACCCAAGCTGCAACCCTTACCTAGCGTTCGCTGCCATTCTGATGGCAGCCATCGATGGTGTACAGAACAAGATTCATCCTGGCGAACCCCTCGACAAAGATCCATTTGATGCACCCTCCGAGAAATCTCAAGTGCCTTTGGTCCCGCACAGTCTAGAGGTCTCGCTTGACGCGCTCAGCCAAGATCACGACTTCTTATTGCGCGGCGATGTGTTTTCGGAAGAAGCCATATTTGATTGGATCGATTACAAACGAAAACAAGAGGTCGACGCCCTGCTGCGACGACCGCACCCTTACGAGTTTTGTTTGTACTACGATGCGTGAGACCAATTAGCGTCCGTCTGAATTGTGCGAGCAACCTCCCTACCTCTCCAGAGTTTCCTAATGGCTAACAAGTTCAAGGTCTTTATCACAGATTTCATCACCGAGCCGCTGGACGTCGAGCGGAAGATCCTTGGCGAAGTAGCTGATGTCGTTGCCCTAGGCGCAAACTCCGAAGCCGACTTCAAGGATCGGTTAAGAGACGCAGATGCGATCATGATGTATCACTTTCTATCGATCAGTCGGGCGACGATCGAGACTCTGCAGCGATGTAAACTAATCGTGCGCTGTGGGGCAGGCTTTGACAACGTCGACCACAAATTTGCGCGCGAGCGAGGAATACCTGTAGCGAACGTGCCCGATTACGGCACCGAAGATGTTGCCGACACCGCTATTGGGTTAGTTTTGTCGTTGGCGCGAGGCACACATCTTTACAATCAATTGTGCCAACGCGGGACCGATACTTGGACTTACACGATCGCATCGCCGCTGCGCAGGGTTCGAGGCCGGGTTTTTGGTGTGATTGGAGTCGGGAGGATCGGCACTGCGGCGGTCCTGCGAGCCAAAGCGCTGGGGTATGATGTTGTTTTTTACGATCCCTACGTTACGGACGGACGGGACAAATCGCTGGGGGTTCGTCGAGCTGAGACGATTGAGGAATTGCTGAGTCAGTCGCATGTCGTTTCCTGTCATTGCCCACTTACACCCGAAACGAAGTACATCATCAATCCGGCATCCATTGAGTTGATGCCACGCGGTTCCATCCTAGTCAACACTGCTCGTGGTGGAGTCGTCGATCCAATGGCCGTCTTGAAGGGCTTAGAAAGCGGCATCCTTTCGGGCGCAGCCATCGATGTGCTTGAGCAGGAACCACCTTCGCCCGAGCATCCTTTGGTTAAGGCATGGCGTGATCCCAAACACCCGGCTCACGACCGATTGATACTCACTCCCCATGCAGCGTTCTATAGTGAAGAAGGATTGCTCGACATGCGCATTAAGGGATCGCAGAATTGCCTGCGGGCTCTCACGGGCTTACCCCTTCGCAACGTCGTTAACGCTTAGCGCTTTGTTGCTTAGTACGGGGGCAGCGACGGCAACCCGATGCGTTAGCAAGGGACCGAGTTGATGTGTCCGATGCAGAAAAGTCCCTCGCTGACGCTCTGACGCTTCGGGTTATGAAAAACCAAGCGGAGCGTCGTCCGGATCGTTGCAAATCGGCAGGCAATTCTGGTTGTACAACCGGTACAATCGTTACGTAGAGCATGAACTCACCAAATTGGCGCGAAATGGACAAGGCTCTAAAATAGACAATAGAGTTTTTTTGTGGAGCTGAACTAGTCTTTAAGTACGCAGAGCGAGTCGACGAGCGCGACCCTGTCGGCTCGCTCTGCGCACTTCGGAAGCTCTTCTTCCATTTGACATAATCCATTGCTTTGTCCGCATTCGATATTTTGGTAGCGGAATGCGTCAAGCATTTCGAGAGTTCTGCGGTGGCCCCCTTGACGGTTTCCGCTACCAATAATCGACAAACCCTCAAGCAAATCGAGAGTTCTGCGGCAGCTCTCGAAAGCCTTGACGGTTTGTGTTACGCGACAATAAAACATGAAGCCCACAAAGAACGCTCGGGACAAATGGTCCCAAGCTACTCGTCTACTTGAACCTAGCTGATAGATTGGCGGCCTTA
>JANRMD010000045.1:0-6527 GCA_033761895.1 Pirellulaceae bacterium
CAACCACCTCCAGCCATCCAGATTGTCATCGCATTCGGATTGTGATCGCGGCCATAAGCAGTGCCGCCGCGCACTCCATTGTCCGGGGTCCTTCCGAACTCGCCGCACCACACGACCAATGTGCTGTCTAACAACCCGCGCTGTTTAAGATCCAAGATCAATGCCGCAATCGGCTGGTCAACAGCGCGCACCAAGTTGCCATGAGCGCGCTCGATGTAGTCATGACTGTCCCACGAGCCGTGATACAGCTGCACAAAGCGGACACCTTTCTCGACCAGCTTACGTGCCAGCAAGCATTTGCGGCCAAACGCGTCCGTCGACTCGCTCCCGATGCCATACAGTTCCTGAATGGCTTGGCTTTCGCGCGACAGATCGAGCGTTTCGGGAACTTGCATCTGCATGCGAAATGCAAGCTCGTAGCTGTCCATCCTTGCGTTCAGCTCTTCATGCTCAGGATGCTCGGCAAGATGTGCCTGATTCAATTTAGCAATCAGATCGAGATTCTTGCGTTGCTGGTCGCGAGAAACGCCCTCAGGTGGTTTCAAGTCAAGAATCGGTGAGCCGTGGGGACGCAACGGAGTGCCTTGATAGTGAGCAGGCAAGTATCCATTGCTCCAGTTTGCTGCGCCGCCTTGGGGATAGCTGACTTCAGGCAAAACGATGAAACCGGGCAGATCTTGATTGACGCTTCCCAAACCGTAACAGACCCACGCACCCATGCCTGGGTCACCGCCAAAACGATTTCCGCAATTCATCTGGTACATGGCCGTGGGATGATTCACACTATCGACTTGGCATCCACGAAAGAAACACAAGTCATCGGCAACCTTGGCCAAGTGAGACCAATTGTCCGCCATATCGGCTCCGCTTTGGCCGTGCTTTCGAAACCTAAATGGGCTTTGCACGTAGTAACGCTTGCCGCTTTCCATCGCCGATTTTTGCTTGCCATCACGCGTGAACTCTTTCAAGTGCAGCTTGGCCAACTCCGGTTTCGGATCAAACGTATCAATATGGGAAGGCCCACCTTCCATCATCAAGAAGATGACGTTTTTCGCTTTTGCGGCCAGGTGCCCTGGCTTCGGTGCCAGTGGACTCGACTTGTCCTCAGCCGCCAATAGCGACGCCAAGGCAATACTGCCTAGGCTTCCGCCCAGCCCCACACCAAGCGAATGCGCAAACCGGCGCCGCGTTATCGTTTGAGGAGATTCAATAGACATAAACGAACTCATTGGTATTGAACAGCGCCAAGCATACATCGGCTAACGCGCGCGTGCGCGCGGATACGTCAGCGGGTTGGAGGTCCGGAATATAGTCTGCGTAAGCGTACAGGGTTTCGACAAAAGAGAACTTCTCACCCGTGTTCTCTTCGACCGCTTCGCGACGAACCTCCAGCGGCGGAACACTAGCAACGGCAGGCATCGGCTGTGTCGATTCACATTGGTGCCAGTGTTCAAGGCACGCAGAAAGCTCGTCGGGTTTAGGAGCTCTTCCGAAAACCAATTCAAAACACTTTGTGATTGCGGCGGTGTCGTCTATTGTTTCTTTCAAAACTCGATGGGCCAGAGCGAGTGCGCGCGTGTGAGTCGCTTGGCCGTTGAACATCGCAAAGACTTGTGGTGTAACGACACTCGATTCACGCCGCTCGCACGAGAAATCAGGCGCGGGCGCGTTGAAGACTTCCATGGCAGGATCGCTCAGCCCGCGTAACTTAAGTGCATAGATAGAACGACGATTGCGTTGTTCTGGTTTCGGATTCGGTACCCAAGCGGACGCAAACGTTCCCATCACTTGACGCGGCTGCAGAGCGGCTTCAAGGTTAATTTCGGGGCGGCAGGGAATGCCACCGATCGCCAAATTGAGTTCCCCCGAAGCGGCCAGCATTGCATCGCGCAGCTCTTCCGCACTCAGCCGACGAGGCTTAAAGACGGCATAGCTAGTACCTGCGGGATCAAGCGTACGCAGCAGCCCAACGTTTGGATGCCTTGAACTTCGTCGGTAGGCTTTACTTGTCATGATCAAACGGTGCAGGGCTTTGAACGACCACTGCTGTTCGACCATGTTGGCCGCCAACCAATCCAATAGCTCGGGATGAGTCGGCCGTTTACCCGTGCTACCAAAATTGTTGGGATTTCCCGCGATCGCATCGCCAAAGTGCCATAACCAAATTCGATTCACGATGGCTCGCGCCGTCAGGGGATTGTCTTTGTTCGCTACCCAAGCGGCGAACGCAGCCCGACGGCCTTCTATGCTGTTGGGAATCTCAGCGGTGTGATCAAAATCAAGCGCACTTAATACACCCGGTTCGACTTGAGCGCCTTCTGCAAACGGGTCACCGCCGATATGAATACATGACTCCTCAAGCTCACCGTCGGTCAGTCTATTCTTCGGAACGCGGATCGGCGCCGTCACCGACTTCATCGCTACCGTTCGGCCGCTGTAGACCGCGAGCGCGTAAGGCTCGTAACGATCAAGCTGCCACTTGAGGCGTTCGATTCCCTTGCGAGCCACCCGTTCCAAGCCAAACTGATCGGTGGTGAAGCCAACTAGCTTGGGAGGAAAATCGCTTTCAGGCACACCTTTCGTCAACAACGAATTGCGAACTGCGGAAAAGACGTCGGCATAGTCCTTACGTTTATGCTTGGCATTCACATCGACTTGCTTGACCGCTTCGATTGCCGCATTCCACTTTGTCGCATCGAGTCCCTTTTCCTTAAACCATTTCTGCGCGTTCGCGAGCAGAAGCCTGTCCAGTTCCGATAGTGTGGCTTGATATTCTGCGGCCATCCGTTCAAGGTAACGGCGTTCTTCAAAACCGTGCGTATTCTCGCTGGGCAAGAAGGCTGCCGAGCGCTCGCATAACTGCGTGGTTGCGAACACCGCTTGGACTGCGTAGTAATCGTGGGTTGGGATCGGATCAAACTTGTGATCATGACAGCGAGCGCATTGCAAAGAATGCGCGAGAAATGTCTCACCGATACTATTGGTAACATCATCCAAAAAACGCTGCCGAGCGATCTTGGCGACCTCCATCCCCGTCAGCTCCCATGGCCCCATCCGCAGAAATCCTGTTGCGATGATTGCCTCAGGATCATCTGGGGCGATCTCATCACCCGCAATCTGTTCTCGGATGAACTGGTCATAGGGCTTATCGCCATTAAAGGCCCGAATGACATAGTCGCGGTAGCGCCAAGCGTTTCCGCGTTCGTAGTCGTTCGCAAAACCCGAACTGTCCGCATAGCGAGTTACATCGAGCCAATGTTGACCCATCCGTTCACCATAGTGCGGCGACTTCAGCAAACGATCGATCAGTTCCCTAACCGCGGCCTCTTCATTTAACGCGTAAGCTTTCTCAAACGCAGCGATTGCCTCGGGCTGTGGCGGTAGCCCTGTCAGATCAAATGTGGCTCGTCGAATAAAGGTCCGCGCACCCGCTGCCGGAGCGACCTCGATACCCTCCGGCATTCGCAGTCCAATTAGCGTGTCGATGGGGTGCTGTTCCGAAGGTTGGAGAGCAGGTTTACGTACGGGTTGGTAGCCCCACAAACCTTCAGGCTTGTAACGTCGATTGGCCCACTCAGGCGACAGCCCACCGATCGTCTTCACCGTAAACCCATCCTCCGCAGCCCAGCGTTCTGCATGCTCGGCCGCAATCACCTGAATTCGTTCGCGATCAGGCCACGGCGCACCGCCAACGATCCAATCTCTAATCCATCCGATCTGCTCAGCGGTCAGTTGATCCGCTTCCTTAGGTGGCATCGGTTGCCAGTCTTGATCGCCGCGCATGATGGCAAGCAGGAGTGGACTTTGGTCGGGCTTCCCCATGACGACGATCGGCTGCTCATGATCGCCACCCAATTGCATCGTTGCCAGCGAGCGCAGGTCAAGTCCACCTTCGATGTTCGATTCATCGTTACCGTGGCAAGCCATGCATTTTTCATTGAGCAACGGCTGAACGCGGCGCACAAAAAGCAACTCGGCATCGTCAGTTGCGACGGCCTGGGAAACTGCGTTGGTAGTAAAGCAGAATGCAATAAGCAATAAGCTCACAAGTTGCAGCGCGATGGCGGATTTCCAGATCGGATTCAATTTCGTTGTCGACTTTTGGTCCATTTGCAACCCACACTCAGTCGTTTTTCGTTTTCCCAGGTATCTATTGTAAAGCAAGCGATGCTTGGTTTCGTCCATAAGCAAGGCAATCGATGAAAAGGTGTAGGTACGTCTCAGGTAGGCCCCGAGCGGTTACAGCGGTCGAGGATGCCCAATGTCACTCACATTCAAAGCTACTGGTTCTCACCGCCAGGGATGTTGCGACTCGGCGAAGCGTCTGTTGCTAACAAGCTAAGCCCTCGTCGCCGATCAATACATGTCGCAAATTAGTGAGAAGCCGAACGATCCGCAGAGTAAATCTGCGGGATTCACTGGAGCGGTTGGTGCACATGTTATCTTGGAAAAACTTCTAATCAGCGAACCTTCGGGGATGTAAGTGCTGTCACTTGTGGTCATGAAGCATCAAAAAAACACAGCTAAGCATGACACACGACTCTCGGGATCTCTGCAGCCAGACGATGGCGTGGATCCGCGTTACGATGTACGGGAAAGTGGATTTTCGCCGAGCAAGGTTGACCGCAAAGCAGCTCAACTGTGTTCGCAAGTCCGCCGTGCACTGGAGTTTATCGTTCCCGAAGCGCTCCAGGATTCGGATTGGGATGCACTTGTTTTGGATGTTCAGCCAGCACCGAATACTGGCCATTTGCTAGTCTTACTTCAAGCGGTCCAAAAACTCGACGAAGCTGGCTGCCGACAATTGGAGGCGGCCGTTTTCCAGAAATCCGGAATCATTCGCACGGCGGTCGCGGGAGCCATTCAGCGCCGCAAAGCACCGACACTCACATTTCGCATAGTACCATCATGAGTCAAGCAGTTTCACCACAACCCGATGCATCCGGCATTACAGTGACCGGTGAAGCGACTGGGATCGTCGATCTGGGTGACTCCGTTTCTCCAATTCAAGTTATCGGGACAGAAGCAATTCGGGAGAGCTTTGGAGCCAGCTGCATTCAACAAGCCATCGCGGCTCGTTTGGCACCGGGCGTCTCGCAGCTTGTTCTGAATCCTGACGCGCATTGGGGCCATAGCGTTCCAGTGGGCAGTGTCATGATCTCGCCGACACACATCTACCCTGGACCTGTGGGGGTGGATATCAAGTGTTCGATGAGTCTCTTGCAGACAGACATCCCCGCCGAAGCGATCCAAGATCGTCGCGTGCGCCGTACAATCATCCGCGAGATCGAATCCAAGTTGGCGCGCGGTCGTCGCGCTGCGCCGGGGCGACCGATCACAGAGCAAACGGGCTTTGACGCAGCCGTGCAGGGTGCTACGAAGAAACTGCTGAATTCGTTTGGTATACCACCGCAGTGGTTCGATCGCTGCGAAGATGCTCAGCATTTTGCGACGGACGGGCGTAGTGAACCGCTGGCTGCAAGACTGGAAAAGCACCTTCGCGAAAAGACGGTCAAAGACTTCGGCAACAAGTGCAAGCAGCTTGGTTCCTACGGCGGCGGCAACCATTTTGGTGAGTGTCAGATTGTAAGAGTCAGCGATGATCCGCAATCGCAGTCGATAGCCAAGCACTTTGGGATGCGTGATCAGTGCGTCGCATTCCTGTCGCATTGCGGTTCGCGAGGGCTCGGTCATGCGCTTGCCACGCATCAGTTTCGAACGTTGCAACAAGGCTTTCGCAAACGTGGTCGAGCCTTCCCTAGCGGCGAGCCTGAATTGGTGTACGCAGAGTACGGTTCGCGCGAAGCGGAAGCCTATTTGCATGATATGGCCCTGGGCGCTAACTTCGCCACCGTCAATCACCTGCTGATCAACTCGATCGTGTTGAACGCGTTTCAGAAAGTCATTCCTGGGTCGCGCGGCGAGCTGATTTACTTTATCAGTCACAACATCGCGAGACGTGAGTGGGTCGACGAACAACTGCAATGGGTGCATCGCAAAGGAGCCACCCGTGCGCTGCCGGCCGGCCATCGGGAATTGCAAGGGACCGCGTTCGAACAGACAGGTCATCCGATTCTTTTGCCTGGTAACCCGCGCGACGGATCCTCCGTAATGGTCGCTAACCCTGGAGCGGCTTTGACCGCATTTAGCGTCAACCACGGCGCCGGCCGTCGGCTTAGCCGCACTCAAGCCAAAGCGACTCTAACCCGCGCTGTTGTCGAGCAATCGCTGGACGAGGCGGACGTAATGAGCAATTGTCGCGACTATCCGATCGATGAAGCTCCGGACGCCTACAAGGATTTTCAGGAGGTTTTGAATAGTGTCCAAAAAGCGGGACTGGCCACTGAAGTTGCCAAGCTACACGCAACGTTTGTGATTAAGGATCCGAACTCGTAAACCTTCGATTCAATGAGGTAGCGGAAGCCGTCAAGGCTTTCGGACCATTGCAGCACTGCCGAAAAGAGTACTGTCGAAATGCTTGAGGGCTTGTCGATCATTGGGTACCGGAAGCCGTCAAGGCTTTCGAC
>JANRMD010000046.1:0-4336 GCA_033761895.1 Pirellulaceae bacterium
ATGGGCGTTAGCCCCGGTTTTTGCTCTGGTAACCGCCGCTAACCCTTCAAGCATTCGAAAGTACTGCGTTGGCCCTCGAAATGCTTGACGGCTTCCGCTACCCAATGATCGACAAGCCGTCAAGGCTTTCGAGGATCGCCGCTATACTCCAGAAATGCTTGACGCATTCCGCTACGTGGACTCGAAATGCTTGACGGCTTGTTGATTTTATCAACCGCACACGGAAGGCAATCATGTCTTCTTCCGTTCGTGTGCTTCGAGTGTTTCGTGGTTCTCTATCGAGACTATCGACTCTGGCTGAATTCACCACGAAAAACACGAAGCACACGAAAGTGGATTTCGAGAGTTAACCCGTCCTTCATAACTTGAACGGGATAAAGTCGGGAAGGTAATTGCTCTTAAGAACCCGCCTTTTTAACTTAGCGGAAGTTTCTCTTTCGCCTGCCTTAGCGGTTACCAAAGCAAAAACCCGGGGCTAATGCCCGCTAACCAATGCCCATCGGCAGAGCACCTACAGTAGCCACCGTCGCCAGACGGTGGACACGATGTGGGGTGACTAACCAGCGATTGGCAGCTTGGCAGCGGCGGCTACCAGCTAACATTCAAAATCTCGGTATCGAAATGCTTGACGCATTCCGCTACGCAACTCAACAAAAATCGGATTTGACTTTTTGAATTCATTGTTTTTCGACCCCTAAAGGTCGTAATTTCAGGTTATTCCGACAGTCGATCACGCGCGGCCAGCGTAGGAAACAGCCTCAGCCACGCAGCGACGATCAGCAGCGTCCCGACGCCTCCTGCTACCACCGACGGGACGATTCCGATGAGTGCTGCTGCCACGCCGGACTCAAATTCGCCCAATTGATTCGACGCACCTATGAAGACTGAGTTCACCGCGCTGACTCTGCCACGCATGTCGTCAGGCGTCTCCAGCTGTACCAAGGACTGACGAATCACCACGCTCACGCAATCTGCGGCCCCGAGCATCACTAACATCAAGAGTGAAAAAGCAAACGAAGTTGAGATTGCGAACAAGATCGTACCCACACCAAAAATCGCGACGGAGATAAACAAGCTACGTCCCACGCGGCGTTTCAATGGAAAGCGCGATAAATACCAAGTCATCCCCAGCGCTCCGATCGCTGGCGAGGCTTGTAGAATGCCCAGCCCCGTTGGACCAGCATGCAAGATGTCTTTGGCAAAAATCGGCAGCATCGCGGTCGCGCCGCCGAACAAGACGGCAAACAAGTCCAACGAGACCGCCCCCAAGATCACTGGCTTGGCGAAGATGAACTGCAACCCAGCCCATAACGAATCGCTCGATTTGCGAGTCGTCCGAGCGGGCAGGGGTGGCATCAAGCTCATCATCGCGCAAGCGACTGCAAAGAGGGCGGTGGCCACGATATAGACGTTCGTCACGTTGGTTAGAAACACCAACCCCGCCAGGGCAGGGCCACCGATAATCGCAATTTGAATCGCGGCCGTCGACATCGTTAACGCTCGTGAAAACATCGATGGCTCGACAATGTTTGGCAAGATCGATTGCATGGTTGGCATCTCGAATGCCCGAGCGGCGCCGATGATCGCGATCAATCCGAAAATCAATTCGCGTGATAACCACCCCAGCCCACTGCCACAAGCCAAGACCGCACAGGTTGCCAACTGAATGAAGGTGCAGACCGTCGCAATCCGTCGTCGGTCGAGTCGATCCGCCACGGAACCCGCCCACAAGGTCAACAGCACCTTGGGCACAAACTGAACCAGACCAACCAAACCAAGGTCGAGCGCACTGCCGGTGATTTCATAAACTGACCACGCAGTCGCCACATTTTGCATCTGATAAGCGCCGCTGGAACTAACCCTCGCAATCCAATAATGCCGGAACGCTTTCAATCGGAACAACGATTGACGGTCCGAGCTGTAGTCTGTTTCCATACTGAGTCGTTATCCATCCATCATGAATCGCCATTGATCAGCTGCGACAGGGCAACGCAGAGCAGTTGTAACAGGCTGCTACAAAAGCAAGCCGACGCGTTAGTTATGATGTTGAGCTATTGGTTGCTTTGAAGCAACCCGAATGACGGTTTGCTCGTTTTTTCACAACCCGAAGCGTTAGCGAGGGACCTTTCGGCATCCTCAAGTCGACGCCGTAACTCGGTCCCTCGCTGACGCTTCGGCTTGCGTAAAGCCAAAACTCGCAACATCAAAACTTACGCTTCGGGTTGCGAAAGCCCGATCGGCGTTCTGCTAATGCCAGTTTACAAGCTGCCAAGCTCTTTGTAAGCCTCGCATTGAAGATTGCCAACGGAAGGGTTTGTTTTTTCCTATGGAACAGCGGGCGAGGACGTCCGCGTTCAAGAAAACCGGACCAGCGGACTGGGGCGTCGATAGGTAATGCTGGAAAGATAATGGACAATAGATGATGGATAATGGTTAATAAAAAATGAGAAATGAAAAATGGCTGTTTGCATAAGCGGCGGGTTCAGCGGAATCTATGGGGTATACTGCTCCGCGAGAAGTCTTGCTTATTCCCCACTCGATTGACCGAACCAGAGGCTACGAAAAAAATCCAAGGAGCTTCGCTGATGAAAGATCCAATCCGCAACCGTTGCAACATCGTGGCTGTCGTCGTGGCTCTGATGCTTAATGTCACCTTTGCAGACAATACTTTTTCAGACAGTACCATTGCAGACGAAACCGTGCCTGCGAGGTTCGTTATCGTCGCCCCAAAGGCGGGAGTGCACGCTGAACTTGGCACGTCACTATTCCGCGTACTGCGCTTCGGCAGCCAAAGAGGTAAGTTTGAGCGGGTGGAGACAATCGAAGAAGCCGTTGCATCGCAAGCAGATATCATCGTCTTGGCAATGCCGCATCGTGAACTTCCTCCTATCGCAAAAGAAACGTTGGAGTCGCTCAAGCAGCGTAAGATCTTGGGAATCGGCGAAGGGGCGGCCAAGTTGTTCGGGCAACTTGGTTTGTTTATCAATGAAAAACTGTATGCCGGTGCAGGGCTGCCGCTTGACGCAATGATTCCCAAGAGTGAATTGCTCGGGGAGCCCGCAACGGACGAAACGATTACAGTGTTGACCGAAAACTCCAACGCAATTCGAGTGAACGAAGCGGGAGAGCGACTTCGCGAATTGAGCGAACTCTTCTTGCCGCTCAATAATTCCGCTGGGGTGGATGTGATCGCGCGCGACGCGAGCAACCCGAACTACGCGTTGATTGCTCGTCAAGGCAACTGTGTATTGGTAGGCGTTGCCTCTCCTGCCACGCTATGGAGCAAACCCTACTCGCAACTTATCGGAGACACTTGTATCGCGCTTCATCGGCGCAAGCTCGAAGCGTTCTCAAAAATTCGACGCGAAGTCGCCCAAGCGGGGAACTACGAGTTTTCACTTGCACCGCTAAATACCGTCGACAAGCCTTTCGTCAAATACCTTTATTTTCAGTTCTCAAAACCAACCATTTTGCGAGCGGAACTTGAACACTCGGGTTCTGCCGCGGTCATGCTGTGTACGAAAAGCGATCGTCAAGACGCTTTTAAAGGAGAGACGCTTACCACCATCGCGGAGATTACGTCAGAGAGCATTCAACAACTGGGCGACGATTATTGGGAACTCGACATCACAAATTTCGACGCTAAAGAGGAAGCTAAATGCAAGCTGAAGATCACTCTTGAAGAACCTTGAGCGTTACTCTGCCAGTGAGATGAAGGTAGCGAAATGCGTCAAGCATTTCGGGCGTTATTGTGGCGGCACCCGAAAGACTTGAAAGCCTAGATTGCTTCCACCGCCCAATCATCGACGCTACCAAGTAGGCTGGGCTAGTGGATTGTCACAGCTTAATTTTAGGGTTTGTAATATCAGCCGGAACGCGCTAGCGTCCGGTTTTCGCCGCGGTAACCGGTGCTAGCGCACGGCGGCTAATCCTAATATTTAAGTTTGACGCTCTACTAGGTAAAATGTTGGACCTTTGGTCCGTAAACCCTAAAACAGTGCAACATCAAAAGGCGCTAGCGACCCGTTGATTTTGGAGCCGACGGCGCTAGCGGCGGGTCTCGAAGTTTGGTGCGTGCATGGATTTGGCTCGTTCCAATCCAAGTTAAACTGGTGGTTATTCTGCATTGGCAGGATTATAGGTGATGAACGATTGCTCCTTCGGTCACCCGCGGCTAGGGGCTTGTTGATTTAATCAACCGTACCGCGTTAGCGGCGGTTGCCAGAGCAAAAACCGGGGCTAACGCCCATCGGTTAATTGTTATCATTTTGCGTTGACATTAAATGAACAAGCCCCTAGCTAGCGCCGTCGGCTCACACTGCCCGTGGCACAATAA
>JANRMD010000047.1:0-14946 GCA_033761895.1 Pirellulaceae bacterium
CGCCCTGGCTGGCAGCGTGGCCGGATCGCGAGCTTCGAAGGAGTTGGAGGAGGCGCTGTGGCTGATTCCGATCGAGGATCGCCGTCAGTTGGATTCGCAGCGTGAAGGGATGCTCAGCGGATTTACGCTCGGCAATTACCTGATGTTGGTCGAGTATACCGGCCGGTTGCTGCGAGAAGGCAAAGCGTCCATTTCAGCGGAATTGGCTGACATTTTCGAGCGACTTGGCAGTTCAGCCGCACTCTGGCAAGCCCGTTTGCAGAAGCTCAGCGGTGGCCGAAGTCTTGGGCGGTTTCTGGCGTCCAGTCGCGAGCGTTTGCGCGAAGTCGCGCAGAAGCTCGGTGTTCACCACTTGGCCAACCTCGACGGCTGCCCTGCCTAGAGCGGTTGGCAAATCGCAGACCTCAACCTCGTAGCTGTATAAACTTCGCTGCGTATCTTCGGTGCTGCGCTGGATCGAGTTTCCCTATCAACTTTCTCGATTGGTGATCGCAGCCGTGCAGACTCGATGTCTGGACCTTCGGCAGTTTAGCTAACTTAGGGTGCTTTGCACGGTACCTGATGTCGACAGTAGCTGAATACCACTGGCGACCCCTATCTTCATTGCCTGTCCTTTCGTTTCTTTTGTTTCCTAGGTAGCAGAAGCTGTCAGAGGCGTTCGTGAGTACCACTTGCGGAATGCATCATGACATCCTCTTCCCAATCGACTGAGTTTGAGCATTCTTCGCCCCAAAGACGAACCGGGCTGTACCAAAGATTGCAACTACTAAGAATAGGCTTAACGATGATGGCTCAGGTACGGCCGTTATTTGTACGATTCCAACATTGCTGGTGAAGCTCAGCGGGCTAAGGTTTGGATCAAGAAAAGCAGTAACTGGACTTGAGGCTAGCGAAACGCGAAACTGGTCACCCGCTCTTGGCGAAAGGAGCCCGAGAGCTAGCGTCAGGTCCAGTCTTACGAGTAACTTCTCTTGGCTGTCAAGCAACACGCCCGTCGAGGAATTCGCGAAAGGGGCAACACTGTCATTTCCAATGAAACTGTCATGCAGATAACCAGAGAAACTTGTTCCAACACTCCCTACCGAACTTGGTGAAATACCGAAGAGAGCATCACCGTCTCGCTTTATGCTGCCGCCAGCGAAAACATAGTTGGCACGGTTCAATTGTTGATCGCTTTGTGGTGAAGTAAACCGCAGTTGCCTGACCCCACCGTTTAGTGCCTCAATGCGAAAGTCGAAGCTAAAGTCCGAGAGGAAATCCGTTCCATCGCTTCGGATAAAGACGTCCACAAATCCACCTGAGCCTTCTTGAACGGTGCTGTTGGCGATGTTCAAAACAACTCCCGCAATCGATAGGGGCATAAATGCAAGATGCGCAGCGACTACAAAAACAACGGCATGGTATCTGAGAAAGTGCATGTTGGTTAATTCCACAAAAAGAAATACAAAAATTAACTAGCCGTGCCAACCCGCAGATTGGCTGGTCCATTCGATGGCAATCCGTTTTCTAATCATCTAGACGAAGCGTTGGAGCGATCGAACGCAGGGGACTAAGGAGGCCAGTACGCGCGTAAGCGATATCCGTACTGTTGACCACGTTGTCACTGTTGAGATCTTCATCTAGATTAAATCCCGAACCTAATACTCTGCTCCGTTGGACTACCGCCATATAATCAACAGAATTTACGACGCGATCACTATTCGTATCACCTAATAAACGGTAAAAGTTGCGAACACTTTCAAACGTGTCATTGCCATCCAAGTCGAACTCGAGTGCGTAGTAGCCGTTGGCAGAAGCCGAGCCTGGATCTCCGCCAAGACCGCCAGAACCAAAGTCGATCTGCATGATTTTGTCGACGGCGCTAAAGTTCAAGGCTCCGTTTAGCGGAATAGGCACTCCTATACCAGTACCATCGACAGCGAACCTGCGGAGGCGCACGCGATCATTGTTTGGGTCTGTGTCATTGACCGTTGCAATTAGGGCGTTAATGCCTTGAGCGGAATTGACTCCAATATCCAAGTAACGAATGTAGGACCGCTGCTTAGCACCTCTTTGGACATCAAAGCTGCTTATCGATAAATCGATTGGTGGCGCGAACATAGCCGTAAGCACGATATCGCTTGAGGGACTGCTTGGAGGGGCTTCGACATTCCCTCGCCGATCACTGCCGATGGAGTAGAACCGGTAGGAATGCGATTGGCCATCTGCGATCGCTTGAAACGCAACGGATCCTCGGTGTAGGCTATCCTGAGAGGGTAGGCCTGCGGGAAGAATCCCGATCTGCGTTGGCGTGCCACCGTCAACCTGCACGTAAATCGCAAAACTGTTCATGCCGGATGATCCAACATCACTCCCGACCACATCGATTCGAAATGTTGGATTCGTTGAATCAACGAAAGAAACATTCGTTGTGGGAGGCGACAAATCCGGAACGTAGATGACCGCTTCGGCGACAGCCAGTTTGGATTCGACATTTCCGGCCCAATCCCTTGCCAAAGCAAAGAAGCTGTACGTGCGATCACTTTGTGCCGGAAATTCCGCGTTTGGTGAAGCGGCAGAAATCGTTCTCCAGAGCCTTGGGGTTTGATTGTCTTCAGCAACATAAACGGCATACGATTCAACACCACTCGCAGGTCGACCATTTAGTTCTGGGTCAGAGCCACTGATCGAGATTGGAATCGATAAACTAGTTGCTTGTACCGGAAGTGCATTAACCCTGCTGATCGGTGGCGTTAGGTCTAGCCCAAGTGGGCGTGAAAACTCAGATGTGTTTCCAATTGCGTCCATAGCGGTTGCGCTTATAAACTCCAAATTTGATGTTGCTGCGGAAAGCCGAACGTCAAAGTTCGCCAGTCCACTAGCGTCGGTAGTCACGACTGCCGTTCCAAGCGATCGGCGCCCCTCACCAAAACCTGACTCGTCAATGTCCGAGTTTGCGAAGAACTCCAGGGTCACAGTTATCGATGCACCGCCCTGAAAGCGACCGGCGACTTGCGTATTTTCCCCGGTCACGACCCTATGCAGAATCGGGAAATTGAGTCGCGTGTTCGCACCTGTATCAAGGTCCCCCAAGTCATTTGCGCTGACGCCATCGCCCTCTAGGTCAATGCCGAGTAAACGATTCTGATAGATCGAGTTACCGCGTATTCGATTTTGGATCGTCGTAGCGCCGAAGAGAGCAACTCCAGAGCCTTGGTTGTTTGCAATGATATTGCTTTCGATAAACGAGCCATCGGCACCATCCGATATAGTCACACCGTTTCTTAAATTGCCTAGCGGTAGACCATTGGCTGCTTCGCCGATTCGATTGTTCTTCAGGACATTGTCACGAGCTTCACGGTTTAGACCGAAAAATGCAATTGCATCTTGAATCCAAACGCCATCGCGTTGATTACCGGCGATTAAGTTACCCGCCGCTGGTAGATCACCACCGATTAGATTGCTGCTGGCGCCTACAATATAGATCCCGTCAGTGCTGTTTCCCAAAGCCAGATTTCCTGTAAGGTCGGTTCCAACGTAGTTACCTTGCACTGTGTTGCTGCTACCTCCAGCGATCAGTATCCCTCCCAACGAGCCAGTATTCGCCGAGATGACATTGCGCAGGTTGGGGCTCGATCCGCCAATTACAGCTTGACTGGTATTGTTGATTTCAATTCCCTGGAAGTTATTGCGGAGTCTGGCGTTACCAGACGCGTTGAGTCCGACAATGTTACCTTGGACAGTGTTATTGCTACCCGCAAACAACATCGATATTCCGCGCTGGCTATTGCCGGAAATTAAGTTCCCAAGCCCCGTTCCAGGTACCGCCGTAGGTCCGCCCAGTTTATTGTTGGCTGATCCGGCTTGGAGTTGAATACCGTTGGTGACATTAGGTACCGCAGCATTGCCTGATAGATTGGTTCCAACGTAATTCCCCGCAATCTCATTGTTATTGCTCGACTCTACAAGTATTCCGGCCAAGGTATTCCCAGATACTGTGTTGCGAGCCTCCATTGTCGAGCCGCCAATTGTGTTGGCGTTAGAACGATTGATCCGAATGCCAGAACCTGCATTGGGCAACGCAGAAGTACCCTCCAGATTGATCCCAATTCTGTTTCCTGCAATGCGATTTCCAGGTGCGTTGAGTAGATGAATTCCTTGAGTGAGATTTCCGGAAATTAGATTCCCTTCTTCTCTGTCCGAAACCCCATCGAAATCAGTCCCGATGACATTGTCAGTCGCACCGTTGGTAACCAGGATACCTCCGGTAGTATTGACATAAGTTGGCGAGCCGTTTCCTCGCGAGGCTGTTCCGCTCCGGTCGGTTCCAATGAAGTTGCCCTGGACGAGATTCTTCGTCGATCCAGCGCCATAAATCTCAATACCACTGAATACACTATTCGAGATCACATTGACTGAGCCACCAAGGCGGCCACCGATGCGGTTTCCACTTCCAACTACATAAATCCCAACGCCGGGATGACCGAGCGCAGTAGATCCATCTACGCCCAAACCGATCATATTGCTGAGCACAACGTTGTTGTCTGCGCTATTGAAAACAATCCCACTCCCATCGTTGCCCGCAATGATGTTTTCGACGAGTTCATTGAAGTCCGAATCGATGTTCAAGCCGTGTGCGCGATTGCCTAGGTCAGCCAGGCCAGTTCCGTCGGTGCCTATAAAGTTCCCAGTAACTTTGTTCCCGCCCGAATCGGCACCTGACAATCGCACTCCATCCCTCGCATTGCCGCTGATGAAATTGCGCTGCCCCGCGCCCAATTGACCAATTGTGTTGTTCGTGGCTCCAGAGGAAACGAGGATACCATTCTGCAGGTTGGGAATGGCAGCATTCCCCAATGAGTTTAAGCCAACGATGTTCCCATAGAGAACATTGGAAGAGGTTCCGAATCCATACAGTTCAACACCTTCACCACGATTACCGGAGATCACATTGGCTTGTACGGTATTGCGATTGGCTCCGGCGCCGATACGAACTCCGGATGTCGCATTTCCCAGGGCTGCACTCCCATTCAAGGTTACGCCGATGCGGTTACCCTGAACTCGATTATCGATAACATCCGCTCCAAGCATCCATATGCCGGTGTTTCCATTGGCTGAGATGGTGTTGTCCTGGATGATATTGTTTGACGCACCTAGCCAAACGAGAATTCCATTGACCGCATTGGCTAACGCAGCAGTGCCGAGCAGATTTGTCCCAATTTTGTTGCGCTCAATGCGATTGCTCGAGCCACCATCGATCCGAATACCATTGCCACCGCTACCCGAAATTACATTGTCAGCGAGGGTATTCGAGTTACCACTTAGAAAAACACTTTGGAATGCGTTCTGGATTGCGACGTTTCCGCCAGCATTGGTACCGATAAGATTCGAGCTGACCGTGTTGCTCGTGGATGTTGCATTGACGATGGCGACTCCGTGGAAGCCGTTACCCGATGTGACGTTCGCCCGGATGCTATTGTTCGATCCAGTTACCAGGATTCCAGACTCGGCGTTTCCACGTGCGATTTCGCCTGTGATGTTCGTTCCAACATAATTGTTCGCGATCACACTGTTAGACGCGTTGAGCCAAATGCCGGAACCTCGATTCCCAGAGATCAAGTTAAGAAATGATCGATCGTCTCCTCCGATGACATTGTAGCCTGCACCGTCATAAATGCCCGCGAGCGAATTGCCGAGGACCGACGCCCCATCGGGAGTTAAGCCGATGACATTAGCTCCAATTTGGTTGGATATGGCTCCGTTGTACATTTCAAGACCATAACCACGATTGTTCGAAATGATATTCCCGGTAATACGATTGCCAGATGCGGAATCAGATAATCGAATCCCGGTCGATGCATTCCCGATTGCACTAGAACCCAAGGCATTCGTGCCAACCCAATTGCTAGCAACGCTATTGCCGACTGAATCGATGATCCACACGCCCGTGTTCCCATTCCCAGCAATGATGTTGTTGGCGATTGAGTTTCCATCACCCGCAGTTACCAAGACTCCGTTCAGTCCATTGGCAATCGAAAAGGCTCCGGACCAATCCGTACCAATGAAGTTATTGCTAATCGAGTTTAACGCGGCGGAAGTACCGTCTATCCAGATTCCGTTGGCGTCATTGCCAGAGATTACGTTGCCAGCGATAAAGTTGGATGTTGAGCTGACGTAGACCCCCTGGTACAGGTTGCCCCGATCAACGACACCGCTCGCATCCAAGCCGATGTAGTTTCCAGTCACCCTGTTATGGCTGCCTGTTAGAAAGACGCCAACGCCGCGTGCCGAATGGATCGATAAGTAGCTTATTTCAACGACGTTGCCCGTGACCCAAAATGTTGCTTGACCGATTGGTAAAAGCGAACCATCGATTTCGATTACGGGCCGTACGAATCCGAACTGCCTCCCGTCAATGACGGCTGAATCCGAAATCGCTGGTAGGGGTGAGAGTGGGCGAATTACGGCTGGCCCACCTTGACCGATGCTGAAAACAATTGTGTCGTGTCCGACAGTCGAATTACTCGCAATTATGGCTTCGCGAAGTGTCATGACTCCGTCATCCGCGTTGACGTTATCGCTGATGGAATTGACAGTGAGTATCGCACGTAGGGCTCGTTCTTCTAGCTTCTCAACGGCAAGAGACCGGCGAGTAGAACTCCTAACTAGACGATTCCCATGGCGGCCGCGGGAACTCCGATTGCCTCGTTCGTGCATTTTCAACTCCGTGATGAAAGCTCGTTAATTGCGTAAGCAAGCCGATTGAGGTTAGCAAAGACTTCGATGTGCTCAATTCCCGCATTCGCGGGGATCACGTGGACGCATTGATGAACTTCGACAACAATTCGGCTCGGCTGTTGACACCAAATTTGCGGTAGATTTCCTTTAGGTAGTCGCCCACCGTATGCTCGCTCAAGCCAAGCTTCGCGGCGACTTCTTTTCGCGAGTCTCCTTGAATCAAATGAACGATGACATGCCGCTCGCGCGGAGACAGACTTAGCGCGTATTCTGATGCTTCGACCGGCAGAGAATCCGCGTGCAACCAATCAACACTGCCAATCAGTAATCGCACAATGGTCATATCACGATCGGAAAAATCGGGCTTGCCAAGCCTGCGGTGTAGTCCGACCGCCGAATAGTTGACTGGCCCGATCGGGAACGCAGCGATGATGAAATGGTCGAAACCCAGCGCATTCCAAATTGCAGATACCGTTAGCGATTTCCATCGCTCGCTAGTGACCAACTGACTGCGTTGGCACAGAATAGATCGATGGGTCGCAAGCGCGTCGCTGATAGGCGCATTTACAAGGGCAACCAGGTCAGGATTGATGATTACTCGAAAAAACTCTGAACGTTCAACCTCGCTTTTGAAACCACCGTCAACAAAGCTGGTGACCATAGAATCGCCTAGTTCCTTGGCGTTATATACCCCTTGAAACCACAGCCAAACGTCTGCGCCCACCAGTTCACCAAGCCTGGATACAAGCAAGCTTCGCCTCATGGAAAGCGACATGCGAGTTCCAGGCTTGGAGGCATCGGAAATAGCCTGCAACATTTTCGCGATTTCAGATTCATTCAGGATTTTGCGTCACCCTCAAAATTGAGTCGAAGTTTGGACCTGAAAACACCTAGCAGGCAGCTGGAAAAGTCGGTCCCTTGCTAACGCGGCGGGTTGCGAAAGCCCAAAACTCGCAACATCAAAAAGCGTCAGCGCGGGGTTTCCCACGTGCCCTCGCTATCCTTGCGGATTGCATGTTCAGCAGCCAGCTAGGCGCGTACCATCAAACCAGGTCGATTTTGCTCGCCAAGTTACGTGCGTGTGCGGTTGGTTGCTGACTAAACTTAATTTGCGTAGTATGAAATGCAGATCCAGACGCACTAAGCGACACGACTTGTTAAAATTTTTTGGGGTATCCCACATTTCGTTGATCACCAGCGGGTTCGCCCCGGAATCAGTCTGCCAAGCACCTAGCACACTTGTAGGTTGGAGAGCACGAAGAAGTGTTCGGATACTTGTCCTTAATTGGCGCCGCATCATGTCGGCGGAATCGATGTTAAGCGAAACCAATCAGTGGCCCCCTCAAGAAGATAAACTTGAAGAACCCCAGCGAGACTCAAGTTTTACGACACTATTGTCCAAACTACGTTTGGGAGATCACGCATCCGCAGAGCAATTGCTGGCACGTTATTGGCAACGTCTTCACAGCTTGGCTCGTCTGCGTATCGGTCACTCCTTGCAATCCAAAGTGGATCCTGACGACGTTTTGCAGTCGGCATTTGCAAGCTTTTTTTTCCAGCTTAGGCAGGGACGTTGGGATTTAGATTCATCTCGTAATTTACAAGCCATTTTAAGCGTCTTGATAACTCGCAAATGCGCTCGTTACGTGTCCAAGTTTTCAACAGCAAGTAGAGACGTCAGACGCGAGCATTCATTGGATGTGAACCGCTCGTGTTCGAATAAACAACTTGAAATTCCTGGACGCGAACCAGCGCCCGAGGTTGAGATTGTCCGTAAGGAGTGGCTGGAGTACTTACTCGCGCGTTTCGACGATCAAGATCGCGCTGTAATCGCACATCTCCTGGATGGATTTTCAACTTTGGAAACGGCGACCTTGCTGAAATGCTCACAACGAACTGTACAACGTACGGTTGTTCGAGTGGTCAGAGAACTTCAGCGCGACACGATTGCCAGCCGGTGAGCAACTTATGGCGAACAATGAGAACGAGTCAGCGATTACGTCTGCACAGTGGGAGTGGATTGACCGTCAAGTCAAATCGTTCGAACGCGATTGGTCTCCCGAGAAGTTTCGAGCAGTCAATGAGTATTTGGCACTTAGCGATTGTTCGACCACAAACAAAGTGTTGCGATCGAAATTGCTTCTCGAGCTTATACACAGCGATCTTGAGTTGCAGTTTCGGCACGGCCGTCGATCTCGCGTCGCGGATTACATCGAGTATCACCCCAACTTGCTCGACGATTCACGAGCAATCGCCGAATTGCTTTTAGAGGAGTTTGAGCTGAGGCGTGAACGGGAACCTGGGCTTACACTTGACAACGTGCTAGTCGGCAAAACGAAGTTACGACAATATGCCCCGGAATCAAACGCTACCAGCCAATCGACCGAGTGTGAGAGTGGAAAAGCCCCTGCGTCCGAAACACGACTTTCGCAGGCGATCCCCCGATTTGAGAACCCTGCGTTAGAGTCGAAAGCGGTTGAAATACCCGCGGTTGAAATCCCCGGTTTTACAATCCAGTCGCTGTTGGGTTGCGGTGGGATGGGAATCGTGTACCGCGCTCTGGATCTAAAGTTAAAGCGAGTGGTCGCAATCAAGTTCATGCGATCGGGAACGCTTGCAAGCCAGAGCGAATTCGACCGTTTTCGCCGAGAGGCGGAAACGGTCGCAGCCATGCACCACCCACAAGTACTGCAGCTCTTTAACATTGGTGAACATGACGGACAACCCTATTTGGTCCTTGAGTACGCACCCGGGGGAAGCTTAGCAACACTATTCAACAACGAACGCTGCGGTCCGTTGCAAGCGGCGGAACTTGTTCGCACCATCGCTTTGGGCGCGGAAGCGATTCATCAGTGCGGCATCATTCACCGAGATCTAAAGCCCGCCAACATCCTCATTTCAAAAGATGGCACCGCAAAGATTGCTGACTTTGGTTTAGCCAAGCAGATGATTAACGAGCTGAGTAGGACCAAAGATGACCTTGCGCTGGGGACGCCTAGTTACTCTGCCCCAGAGTGTCTGTTAGGTGAAGATAACTGCAATCGTCCCACTGCCGACGTGTATTCATTGGGCGCTATTCTGTACTTTTTGCTCACCGGGCGTGCTCCTTATGTGGGAGCAACCTTTGGGGCCATTATTCAACAACTTCAATTCGGTGAGCCTATCGCCCCTTCTCAACTTGCACCCGGAATCCCAAAGGATCTGAACAACATTTGCCTTAAATGCCTCGAGCAAAATCCCAACCGCAGATATGCAACGGCCAAAGAGTTGGCAGAAGACCTATCAAGATTTCTTTCCGGGAACAACGTGCATGCGCGACAGTTAGGGGCGTTGATTCGATTGCAGCGCTGGACGTTTCGCAATCCAAGTGTAGCTATGTTGATTGCCACGACTGCGTTGTTCCTAGTGGTGTTTTCAGTGGCAGCAGTCACTTTTGCGGCTTGGCAGGTTCATGCAATCCAAGTTGAGGCGGAGCTCAGAAAGATTGCCAATCAAGCTCGTGAAAATGCGCTCGAAAATGAACGCGTAGCACTAACAGAGGCGCAAGCCGCCAATGAATCGATTCAGATGCTTGAGCAGCTGTTTGATACGACATTGGTGGGACAGGATGAGAGCCTCGCAACATCGCCGAAAGCCTACAGCGAGGCGGTCAGCCGTTCGGCTCGCGATATAGTTGAGCATGCCATCGAGCAGATGAGAACCTGCTTGCTTGACCATCCCTTGGCCCGAGCCAGATTGCTAACTTCGATTGGTACAAATGCACTTGAGATCGGAATGGTGCTTGAAGCTCGCGAATTAGTTTCCGAAGCATTGGCCATATATCACAAGGAGAGACAAGTTCATAGTGTTTCGGCTGCAGCGACCATAACGACCTTAGCTCGCATCGATGCCGAGCAGCGGCGCACGGATGCCGCCCGACAGAATTTTATTTTGGCTCAAAACATACTCCGCGACCAAAATGCCGAAGAGACGATGATGTGGGCAAATATCTGCATCCATCATACTTATGCGGCTATTGAAAACCGAAACAAAGGTTGGGTCCTTGAGATGCTCCCCAACGTCTGGCGTGCCGCTGACTTCAAGTCGAAAATCCTCGGACGCGATCATCCACATGCCGCCCTGGCGCGTTCCGCAGCAGCTATTGCCCAGGCTTTCGAGGATGGCAAGGCGGATGTATTGCTGCACCGACTCAAAGACGAATGGAGCAGAATCAAAGACGCCCCAATCAATCCTTACTTCAAGGCAATTTTCCTGGATCAACTTGCAAGTGTTGAACAAAGAGTCGGCCAATCATCACAGGCAACCGAACACATCAGCAATGCCTTAGCGATGCTCAATCTCGCCCTTGGCAACACCGACCACCCCATTGCTATTGAGATCTTTAGTGATGCCGCGTGGATAGCACATTGCCGAGGTGACGAACTTAATGCAATCCAATATCAGAGTGCCGCCGTAGAAATGCGATTGCGTTTGGTCGGCTTCGACTGCGAGAGCGCGGAGCTAATTCGTGAATTGATAGACCGACTAAGCGTCGCTGGCGAAATCCAGGAAGCGGATGCTTGGACAATGCGTTTGGAAGACTGGCACCGGGAACAGAGAGAATTCGAATCCTATGAGGTACTCTCGTATCAGTACCTAATTAATCGCCTGATCCGGAAGGGTGAATACAGGCTGGCAGATGAGCAGACCAACAGTCTGCTTTGCGACCTGCAGAGCAAAACTTCAAACCCACTTGAATTGCAACACAAACTGGCTATTCAGCGAGCACAAATTGCGATTTTTCGAGGTGACTATTCCAGTGCGAAAGGACTCGCAATGGAATTCGAATGCGACATTCAGAAACTGGAAAACAAGGCTTTCGTCGCCGAGTTAGATATGCAATGGAATCACGTTCGGCAAATGTGTAGCGACACACCAAATTACAGATTAGCCGAACGCTTTAAAACGCAAGAACTACCCAACGACGATGACGTGATTTCATTTCACCAAGACGATTGGCCTAACGTCGTACGCTTAATTGTTCGAATGGGGCAGGATCCAGCGCGTTTCCAGCAACTCGAAAAGTGGCATACCGGTCGACTGCATCGAGAATTCCCTAAACACATCTGTATGGCCGCCATCAAACTTGCATTGGCAGAACAATACATGAAGTCAGGAAACATCGAGCGAGCATCGGACTTTGCGCACAGTGGACACATGATTTTTTGCGAATCCTTAGGTCAGCGCTCACCTCAAGCACTTGATGCCTGCTTTACGTTGGCAAAGATCCAACTGAAGTTGGGACAGACTGCACAGGCACTGAAGATCGCTCACCAAGCAGTTGATTTGGCCGAACAGGCGTGCGGAAAGGAGCACCCCGACGTCGGTGCATATCGTCTCAAATTAGCTGACACACTCACGGAAGCGGGCGAGCTCGCAAAGGCCGAAGAAATAGTCACTCAGAGCTTAAAGGACATTCGAAGCAAAATCGGCATACACAGTCCTGTCTTCTGCGATTTCATGGAGCAGGCGTGGCGAATCCTAACTAAGGCTAAAGGACCAGATGCAAACACCGCTCTGATGAGAGAATACCTTTCCCAAATGCAGAAGGAATGCCCACAGGGAAACCCACTTCGTTTGCAAGTGGAGCGACTGCTCGGAAGTTCATAGCAATGTATTGCCTATCCTTGCTTGCGTATTTAATTGGGAAAGTCATTCACAATTTCACTGGATTGCTCGGGGTGTAGTTTAACTGATCGCTCAATGAAGAGCTATGTATCGGGTCGGTTGGCCTTCATCACACGAAACGCCGAATTTAGCGAATCTCATTTCTCACCGGCGCGATGCGACCTGGTTCGGCGCCTTCGATCGTTGAGAATTCGGTCCACACGGGAAGATGATCGCTCACTTCGAGAGCTTGCTCGAGCGACAAATTGTACTGGCGCAAGAAATCGTAGGCTCCGACCTTGCCGTTGAACTCAACCGTGGCAGGGCCAGAAAAAACGATTTCGTCTAGCATGCGAGTTCCGGCGACGTCGGTTGGAATCCCTATCAGTGCCAAGCGAGCGGCCAACTTGGTTAATGGGAATAGCTCCGCGTCACCGCCTTGAAAATCGCCGAGCAGGATCCAATCGTCTTCGCCCCGCCCATCGTTCTGCACAGCTTGGATCAAGCTCGGCAGCAACTCGC
Organism: Pirellulaceae bacterium; assembly: GCA_033761895.1. Lineage (GTDB taxonomy): Bacteria > Planctomycetota > Planctomycetia > Pirellulales > Pirellulaceae > Aureliella. Next base: position 12,886 of record JANRMD010000047.1, read on the forward strand.
GCTCGCGCTGTGCAAAATCGGGATCGATGCGAATGTTGATCATGGAAAAAGTGAAAGCATGGTGAGTGGCATGGCCTTTGGTGCGAAACCAGGCGACTAACGGCTCGCGTACGATCAGGTCGTCTGGATCTTCAACCGTGTACAGTTGGTAGCGATCGGTCTCAAGTCGCTGAGTGTCGAAGATGTAGGCGAACTGTTCGAGCGGCGCGGTGCGGCCAACCCGAGGACCGATCATGTAATCGTAGCTGCGACCGGATTGATTCAAGCGTTCGACGAGTAGTGGAAGAATATCGTCCCGATTCGACTGGATGCCTTGCAGAGCAACGACATCGAAGCGACGCAGGATCCGCACCAGCATTTCGAACACATGGGGTTTAGCCAGTTTGGTTGCACCAAGGGCGGGTACATGAAAACTTGCGATGCGGATAGTGCCTGCCGTACCTGTCAGCGCACCCGATAGCGAACCTGTGGCGATGGATTTATTTTCCCAGATCGCAAATTTCTCGTTGATGGTTAACATGCGCCCCAAATCGGGCTCAACCATGCCCGTTGGTGAAGGCAGAATGGGTGACATACCTAGTGGTGCTGACGACCCGTATTGCGGGTTGGGAAATGAGTTCGGCTGTGTGGCAGGAAACTGGCCGGCTGGTGCGCCTGGTGACTGTACACCTGGTGGTTGTGCGCCTGGTAACGGTGCGCCCGGCAGCTGTTGGTTGGGAAGACTATTCGGCGTAGTTGATGGAAAGGACTTTAAGCCCGTGCCAACTCCCACATACTGACTATTGCTGGGCTGTGTACGGCTGGGAAGTGGCGAGGTGCGTGGCGCGTCGAGGCTTTCGATTGTGTTCAAAAAAGCCGTAGCCCAGATATCGCCGTTGGTTTCTCGTCGTTCAATTTCGCTTGGCGAGCGGCGTTCGAGATGAAGGTTCTCAAGGCCTGCGATGCGATAGTGATTGAGGATAAACGCCAAGCCTGCAACGGCTGCGGTCGCGGCGGGCCACTGTCGACGAAATTGGAACATAGAGGGGTCCTGAGCAATTAGTCTTGGAGACTAAACTCCCAAGCGAAACTCACACAACCGTGCGTTGAGTCTCGCGGTGTTGTCAGTCACATTGGCAATGTGATGATGAACCGGACCAGGATCCTTCCTAGAGAAACCATCTTCGGGTGCATCGACCGAAGCAGGCTGCTCAGTGAAGGAATTGCGAGAGATTCAACCCAACCAGTCATCCAAGGATGCATATGGAAGGGTTGAAGTTGATTGAGTGGCCTGCGCAAAGGCTACCGAGGTGCAGCGCAGGCCGGTCGAGATCAGAGTTAGTTCGAGAATAAGCGAGTGACGAGCCACCAAGTGGCTACATTTGGGCCGATACGCTCGTAAAGGTGGTCTTAGCGTTTGTGCCGACCGTTCGGATTGCTCCAAGGCAAACCACCACAATCAACGCCAACATAACAGCGTACTCAACAGCTGTCGGACCATCTTCAGACTTCAGGAAACGGCTGAATTTTTTCATTTCGCGGACCTAGCTCACATTAGAATTGAGGGGCAAGCGGGAGATTTTTTCCCGTCAATACGAAAACTTAGGTTGCACTGAAATGACCGTCAAATGAATTCAACGCCTATTTTTGACACTCCTCGCTGATGGCCATTCTTGCGGAGGGACATCGGTATTCCGGAGCGCGGGCGTCCTCGCCCGCTTGCGGCAAAGCTGCGGTATAGAACTTACGATTCGCGACACTAGTGTTCGGTAATCCAGGTGAGTTCCAAAAGTCACCATACTTTGTTCGCAAACGGAGACGTTTTCGAGTGCGCCACCTGTAGTCCGCTATGATACGATAGTCTGGTCCTCACGGAGCGCGGGCGTCCCCGCCCGCTGCCCAACTTTTTAGCATGGCATAGAACTTACAATTCGCGACGCGAGCACCGGTTGCCCCAGCTCAAGCATTAGGATTAGCCGCAGTGCGCTAGCACCGGTTCCCACAGCGAAAACCGGACGCTAGCGCGTTCCGGCTAATATGCTCTGTTTTTCGTTTCACCACAGGATGTGCCGATGAGCCCTT
>JANRMD010000048.1:0-34122 GCA_033761895.1 Pirellulaceae bacterium
CGTCGGTCAGTAGGTCTTGGTACGCTAGCCGTGGTGTAGGCAATCGTCCTGGAGGTGGCTGAGGCGGCATTAAGCTCCAGCCTCACGTCGCCCTGAGGATCGCTGGCCGTGCCCGAGTTAGCGAGCGCGTGGACATAGACATTCGTCAGCGTCCACTCACGCCAAGGCAGGAAATTACCGTTGGGTGCTGGGCGACGTTCGGTGATTTTGATCTCCGGGATCAAGGATCGTGTGGCGATGGCGTTGAGCAAGCCAGGCGTCGCCCGGTCCATCGAGGTAATCACATTGAACTTTTTTGCCGTTGGGTTGCCGCGCGAGGCCAGCGGCACAGCAGCGGTGGAAGTGCCAACCAATTGATTCAGAGCGTTGTCGATACCAAAGGTATAGCTGTCCACAGCCAACTGGCTACTTCCCGCAATCTCCAGTGTGGTCGCCGGCAATGCGCTGGTCGCAAATTGGAAGTTACCAAAGCCGCTGAAGTTCGTCGTCGAATCGTTTAAAAGATTCCATATGACCTCTCGAGGCGTACCTGCGGTTCCATTGCTGTTGATCGGCTCTACTTTTAACTCCGCAGTGTTTGTACCTCCACCGATAAAGATGCTGATGTTGGTAAGCGGACTAATGGCATCAATCGCGTCGCTATAAGAGAAGCCGTCTAACAAACCATTTACTTTGAGTTCGAAGCCCTGTTGTAACGCCACTCCATCGGCCGGCAGTTTGATAGCGTGTGTCATTACATCGACTCCTGCAAGCGCCGCAAACAGCAGCTTTGGAGAAGGAATGCGAATGGCCGACAGTAGCAGGTTGTTCGGGCTGGGGTTGCCGAGCGATCGAGTGCCCGAGCTGGTTGCATCCGTCACCGGCAAAGTCGCTCCCCACTGGTAGGAATCGATGGCGATCCCCGATGCAACATTACCCAGCTTGTATCGCAATACGGGGTTCTGGGCGATAGGTTCATTAACAGAATCGTCGCCTCCTGAACCCACCTCGGTCAAGAAATTGAACACGGTCACGTAAGAACCAACAACCGGATTTGGCGTCGCCAGCGCGACGATACTTGGCAAGAACGAGATAGTATCCAATTCGTCACTTGAATTGCCTGGTGACATGTGCATACCGACCTCGGTAATGAAGAGGCCAGCCAAATCCCAACGATAAAGTTCCTTTTTCGTTGGAGTTCCACTCACGTCCACGACTTCGAATCTCCGAACGGAGACACTGTCGATCTCTGTCCCACGAACAGCGGCCGCCAATAGCCCGGGTGAATGCACACCGCGCGGTACTGCGATGTCAAATGTGCTTTGTGCGGGATCCGAAGACTCGACATCGTCCCCGTTAATGGAAGCGCTTCGTTTGACGCTCCAATTGGCGCTCTGCACCGGAATCTCGCTGGTCACGCCAGCTTCCGTAATCGCTAGTACAAATAAAACGCTCGTGTCATTTTCGGCGAATGTCTTACCGCCAAAGTTTGGGGTAATCGTGGACGACTGAGTCTGTACGTTAAAGCCGGCTCGGGTGACGAGCGGAGTTGCTGGTGTCGTGCGATCGGTGAAGGTTTCCGTGAAAGAACGGAAGTCCATATCGAAATTGATCTCGGTCTCGTCCAGCCCTTCGTTTTTGACATTGAATCCCGTGACAAAGACGTTTGTAAGACTGAACGTATCCAGCGCTGTAGTTGGAGTAAGAGTGTTCTTTTCAAAACCGTTCACCGCGTTCAATTGCGACCGCCCGGCCAATTGGCCCAAGAGCGCCGGTGCGGGAGCATTCTTCCCAGCAGGCAACGTAGCTCTCATCGCACCCAACCTGGTCGGGCCCAACGCGTTCCCTTCTTTTCTGAGGGTGACGTCCTTACTGACCGACCAGTCGATCGACTCGTACTCTAGTCGACCTAAATTGGGTGTGCCGCTGGGCGAACCGACAGGCGCCCCGAAGTTCAGCGAAGAGATAACTGGGTTGCTTGTGTTGTCAACGAGCAGCGGATTGGCGATCCCAAAGTCATTCGTAGCCGAAACAATATTACCCGCTTCGTTCCAGGTCGTCGTTTCCGTGCCCGCGAGCACACCGCTCGAGCTGTACTGATTCACGATCAGCTGGATACGGCCATACGAAAGCTCCAGGCCATTCTTGGGCGCGCCCGTAATCGCGCTGGCTTCTAAACTAAAGCCGGCAAAGAAGGCGTCGTACAATCTCCACTCCATGGTGACCAGATTCTCTCCAGCCACCAGGCTGCGATCGGAGATCCTGATTTCAGGGAAGATCGTACCGCCGGCCGCGCTGCCCAGCAGACCGGCTGTCGCTGAGTCAACACCGCGCGTGATTTGGAAATTGGTTCCCTTGGCCAAACCGCTGAGCGGATTAGCCAGCGACATGTCAACATTCAGATCGGCTTTCCAACTGAAGCCATCGATCCGCATCTTCTCATTGCCGATCTGCATGACCGTTTCGATGCTCAACGAACTTGGATCAATATCAATATTGCTCTGACCGACGATCGCGCTGCTGGTGACGGCACCATTAAGCAGATTCCAAGTGGCGTTTCGCGGCGTCCCCGCGTTTTGCGGTGTTGCCAAGACATTCTCGGTGAAAGCCACGTTGCTGAAGCTGAGTGCCCCTGACTCGGTCTGCCCCTGTGTCGTTGCAAACTTCGTTAGCCGAGAGTCGTTCAGATTGAAACGGAGCAGATTGACTCCATTATCCACCAGTCGTAGTCTCGCTGGATTGGCACTGGACGTTTGCAAAGCGGTCTGAGCATAGAGGTCGTTGCTAGCCGTATCCGTCGTCCGCTGGAAGGTCAGGTCTGAAAATTGGATCGGATCATTCAGGCTGGAACGTCCGCCAGCAGCGCTTCGCGAAAATCCCCACTGAAAACTGGTCAATTCCATATCTGTCGCCGTTGCCCCAGCGACAGTCGTATCGCCGTTGATGCCAGGAAAGTCGAGCAGAAGCGCTGCAAACACTCGACGCGACTCGAGTTGTTCTAGTCGTAGCCGTTTCGCTAATGTTTTCGAGCGTTTGCGAGCCAAGCTGCGTCCCAGAAACGATCCAAGCCGCGACAAAAAGTTGTTATTCGTGTTTGACTTTGGCATAGTTTTGTGCATTTTCTCGTGATGTTGAAGCAATCGCTTGGTTGACTGGCAAGCAAGGGCATTTGCCACAGTTTGCTGTACTGGAGCACGGTTTGTTGTTCTGGAGGTAGACTGCCCCCTACATCCGCATCAGCGAGATTTATCCCTGAAGTCGATCAAGCCTGAGAAAAAGTTTTTTTTGCATTTGCCCTCGGGCGCTAGTTTTGATGTTGCACTGTTCTGATTTAGGGGCAGCGTCCCCATCCTTTTACCCAGCCCAGCCTAAAGGGCCCAACGGGCTGGGGGCTAGGAGTAAAAGAAAATCGCAGGGCCAACGGTCCGAATATTGTTCACTCGAAATACTCAAGGTGAGCAAACGGCCGGGCCAGAATAGATTGGCCAGAATAGATTTTTGCGTAGCGGAATGCGTCAAAGCCTTTCGAGGACCAGCCGGCCGGGATGTTGCGACTCGGCGAAGCGTAGGCTGCTAACAACCTCAGCCCTCGTCGCCATTAGTCACCGCGTCTCAAGTTAGTGAGAAACCGAACGATCCGCAGAGTAAATCTGCTGGATTAACCGATGGGCGTTAGCCCCGGTTTTTGCTCTGGTAACCGCCGCTAACCCTTCAAGCATTCGAAAGTACTGCGGTGGCCCTCGAAAGCCTTGACGGCTTCCGGTACCCAATGATCGACAAGCCCTCAAGCGTTTCGAGAGTACTCGGCGGTCGCCCGTTTCAGTCACCAGCGAAGATAAGCTTGGCTTTTGAGTCAGCCCCCTTCGCCATTTGCGTCAGCTCTGGATAATGCACACTTGAAAGCTGGAATGTCTTTTTTTGATGGAAATCAGGATAGACGCTTTACTCTGAATTCCGAAAGTAGTGCTGGACGATGCAGTTGCCGCCCTAAAACGCGGTTGGTCGGCGAGAATTGAAAGAGGGAAATCTTGGACATGGTCAACACCCTGTTTCTGCCAGAACTGCGCGAAATGCTGCGGGAGAACGACGTTGACCAACTGCGTGAGTTCTGCATGGCGCTCCACCCAGCCCGAACTGCCGAGTTTATGGAAGGTCTCGAACCCTCCGAATCCTGGATGGTTTTGCAGTTCGCTGAGCCTCATCTACGAGCTGAGATTTTTGGCTACTTCGAACATGACCATCAAGTGCTGATGCTCGAAAACGAAAACGAGCGTCAAGTTGCAGAGCTGGTGACACACATTCCCGCCGACGATGCCGTGGATTTGCTCAGCGAACTTCCCGAAAGTCGCGTTGAGAGTTTGCTGGCATTGGTGCCGGCGCCGGATCGCCGGGACATACGGAGGCTACAGACCTTTGAAGAGGGGACCGCCGGCGCGATCATGACGACCGAAGCCGCGTGCCTCGACGAACGTCTATCGGTCCGCCAAGCACTCGAAAAGCTCAGCCGCCAAGCCGAGCACTTGGAGACGATCTATTACATCTACGTCGTCGATGAGACCAACCACTTACGCGGCGTCGTGAGCACACGCAAGCTGGTATCATCGATCGGGAAACCTGATCGTCCACTCTCGGAGTTGATGCATACCGATTTGGTTACCGTAAATGCCAATGATGATCAGAAACTGGTCACACAGCTGGTCGCTAAGTATGACTTGTTAGCCATTCCGGTCGTCGATGCTCATCGTCATATGCTTGGGATCATTACGCACGACGACGTGATCGACGTCGTGATCGAAGAAGCCGCCGAAGATGTGCAACGTATCGCCGGTGTGGCTCCCCTGCGCGATAGTTACACGCGAACGGCGATTTTGACGCTGACCAGAAAACGTGGAATGTGGTTGGGGATACTGTTCTTTGCAGGAATGCTCACCGCGTTCGTATTGCGACACTATGAACCTGAACTGGAGAAGTTCAAGTGGCTGGTGTGGTTCCTTCCACTCGTGCTCGGATCCGGCGGTAACTCGGGTAGCCAATCTTCAACCCTGATCATTGGAGCGATGGCCACCGGCGACGTGCGACTCGAAGATTGGTTGAAGACCGTATGGCGCGAACTTGTGCAAGGCCTGTTGTTGGGAACATTCCTAGCGATCTTGGGTCTCGCATTGGCATTATTCATAGCCCCCAATCCGACTTCGGCGTGGGTGGTACCGATTACGATTTTAGTAGTTGTTGTATGCGGCACCGTGACCGGTTCCGTACTGCCGATGTTGTTCAGCCGACTTGGACTGGAACCTGCCATCATGAGCAATCCGTTTGTGGCGGGGATGAATGACATCATTGGAATTGTCGTGTACGTTAGCATCGCCAGAATCATCTTGGGCTAAGAACCTAGCCAAATAAGATGCCCGGACCAGCAGTCTCCATGAATGCAAGCAATATTCAGGGCGATACGTATTCGCTTTCAAAACCCTTACGCATCCTGGCGGGGCTGTCAGGGGTTGCGGTGCTAGCAATCCTAATCACGGCGCGCTGCCTTGAACCCGCCACTGATGGCTTTGGCACCCATCAGCAGCTTGGATTGCCTCCTTGCACTTCGGTGGCCCTGTTCGGATTGCGTTGCCCCTCGTGCGGCATGACCACTTCTTGGAGTCTAGCGACCCGCGGAGAGCTACTGGCGGCTGGACGTGTTAATTGTGGTGGCTTGTTGCTTGCGATAATCGCTATGGCGTATTTACCCGCAAGTTGCTATTTCACTTGGCGAGGTCGATCTACGCGCGGCGGATGGTTTTCACTGGCGCTCGGCATTTCGATTCTGACATCGCTAGCGATCGCCATCGCCCAATGGTTGTGGCGCCTATACTCGTAGCACCATTGCAAGGAACGCAGGATGCGAAATCGAATTGTCAACGGATTCACGGCAAATAGACAGGCTCGCTCCAATAGCTCAACCGCCATGTTGTTTAGCCTTCTGTTGGGTGCCGTACTCTTAACCAGCTCAACGGGTTGCGTACGCTTAATGGCTAACCTCATCCATGCCATCAAAGGGAGCGAAAATCCCGCAGAATACGATGGCCTGAAGGAGCAGCGGGTCGCCGTGGTTTGTGGTACCGATGACGGATTGAGCATGGATGCGACCACGGCCTTGATGACTGGCTACATCCATGTTGCGCTCAATCAAAACATCAAGAAAATCGATCTCGTGCGCCCCGCCGAGATTGAACAATGGCTAGATGCGCACGGTACGATCGAAAGTGATTACGTAGAAATTGGCAAAGCTGTTAAGGCGGACAAGTTGGTTGCAATCGATCTTTCCAAATTGCGTGTCAAGGATGGACCAACCTTGTTTCGCGGTCGTTGCGACGTCGGCGTTACTGTCTACGACATCAAGAATAACGGAGCAATTGTCTTCAAGAAGCAGATGCCAGAGTTCACCTTTCCGAAAGACAGTGCGGCGATTGCGGATACCTCCGAATCCAAATTCCGAAACATGTTCCTGAAGATCATCGCGAACAAAGTGGCTGGATTGTTCTATCCGGTTGACCCCACGGCCGACTATGGCCTCGATGCGACCGCCAACAGTTTCTAAAAGAGTGCATCGCGAGACTCACCACGAAGCGCCCCCGCAAGACTCGACAACTCGATTGGCACTTTTCACTTTACAGAATGCAAGATGAAGAAATTTGGCCTAGCAATCCGTGATTCGTTCCATCACTGGCCCTTGCTTGTACTAGCAACAATCTGCTCGATGGGTGTGGCGACTTTATGGAGCGTCAACATTGGAGCGATGCTGCCTGTCATTGACATGACTCTGCAAGGCAACTCGATGCAAAAGCAGCTCGGCAAGACTGCTGATGAGATCGAGGCAAAGCTAATGGTCGTCCAACAAAACTTGGATGCCGCTAAAGAACGCTCTGAAAAAACCGATGCCGACCAGTTCGCTATCGCCGACGAGATCAAACACTTGGGTGCGGAAGCAAAAGATCTGAGTTCCACGTTGGCTTGGCAACGCTGGCAATTGGGGCTGGCCGAGAGGTACCTGCCCGCAGATCCGTTTCAGACGATCTGCTGGATCATGGGCATCATGTTGGCCAGCACGGTTGTCCGGCACTTGTTGCTTTTAGCCAATGATTTGCTGGTCGGCCGAGTCTCTACGACCATCGCACGCTCGATTCGTCTGCGTGTATTTGATAAGGCTCTCGCCTACGATCGCAACACTTACCAGGGCTATGGAACCAGCGGTCTGTTGGCTGGAATCGCCAACACAACCGATACGCTCACCAACGGCCTCATCGCATTCTTTGGCTTGGCCATTCGCGAACCGCTGAGGATCATCGCTTGCTTGATTGGCGCAGCGCTCATCTACTGGCGTCTACTGTTGCTTAGCGCACTTCTGGCACCGTTGCTGGTGTTGGTGGTGTACTGGTTCAACGGCCGCGTACGCAGCATCGCTCGCTCCATGTTGAATCAAAACGCTGGTTTCCATGAAGTCATTCTGGAGGCTCTCAGCAATGTGTTCACTGTTCAAGCCTACACGATGGAAGCCGAGGAGCGAAAACGCTTCGCCGGTTGTACCCAGGGTATGCAACGCAACTCCATGCGCATGATCCTATACACGGGACTGAGCAAGCCCTTAACCGAACTGATTGGTGTGGGTATGATCGCGGTCACCGTTTGTGCTGGTGCGTACTTGATCGTGAATAAGGAAACCCATCTCGGCTTTATCCCGATTTGCGATGAACCGATGACGCCTTCGCGACTGATGATCTTCTTTGCGATGTTGATTGGTGCTAGCGATCCACTGCGTAGAATGTCAGGCGTTATGACCGCCATCTATTCAGGGTCCATTGCGGCCGACAGCCTCTACAACATGCTTGAGAAACCAGCCGTACTGGTCGATCCAGTCGCGCCAGTAGTTGTTCCAGCCCCACACAAATCCATTGCCATCGAAAATCTCTCGTTTGCATACACCGAGGGTAATCCCATCCTAAAGGGTGTGAACCTGGAAATTCCTTTCGGTCAGACGGTCGCCATCATCGGCGCCAATGGAAGCGGCAAGTCAACCTTGATCCAACTGCTGTGTCGTTTCTACGACCCCGTAGAAGGAACTATCAAGATGGACGGCGTCGATTTCCACAAGATGTCGATCGCATCCTTGCGAAAACGCATTGCACTCGTCAGCCAACAAACCGAGTTATTCAATCGTTCCGTACTCGAAAACATCCAATACGGCAGTCCAGATAGCACGCGCGAAGAAGCCATCGAAGCCGCCAAGCTCGCCTTTGCACACGACTTCATCACCAATTCGCTTGAGAACGGTTATGAGACAATCGTCGGGCAGTCCGGTCAGCGACTCAGCGGTGGCCAACGCCAACGCATCGCCATGGCTCGTGCGATTTTGCGCAAGCCCGAAATCTTGATCCTGGACGAATCGACCAGCCAAATCGACATGGTCAGCGAACTACAGATTCGACAATCTTTGTCCGACCTTAAGCGTAAGAGCACCATCATTATCATCGCACACCGCGAAGCCTTGATGGCACTTGCAGACGAGACCTACGAAGTTGTCGACGGTCGCCTGATACCGGTCACCAACCGCCTCAAAGCCAGCGCCTAATGTCGCGAATCGTAAGTTCTATACCGCAGCTTTGCCGCAAGCGGGCGAGGACGCCCGCGCTCCGGAATACCGGATGTCCCTCCGCAAGAAAATCCAGGTGAGTTCCAAAAGTTACCATACTTTGTACGCAAACGGAGGCGTTTTCGGGTGCGCCAACTGTAGTCTGCTATGATACGGTAATCTGGTCCTCACGGAGCGCGGGCGTCCCCGCCCGCTGCCCCATTTTTTAGCATGGCATAGAACTTACAATTCGCGACACTAGCGCTCACTTGCAACTTACCGCTTACTTCTTCCCACTCCCCCTAGGAATGGTGAGCAGTTTCGGCTCGGCTGGTTCTTGCGGTAACGCATCAGAGATAATCGAACCGGCAACTGTTGTGTCCCAGTCGCTGTCGATCAGCAGATCAAATCCAGGGTTTTGATTCTTGACCTGGCATGAGCAAGGTCCCGCCATGAATTGGCAAGCGGTATCGATCGTCTCAGGCATGATCCCCGCCCCGACCAGTGCATACAAAACTCGGCCCCGTCCAAAAACAGGAAACGCCATCGGTTCTGAAGCGTCAAGATCCACTTCGCTCTTCATGAGTGCGTTCATCAAAAACGACTCGCGTTCGTCCTCGCGACTGAGTTCCAGGACTGAGAAATCGATGCGCAGCGGGATCTTGTTTTTGGCTAGAACCTTCGGCTCAATTTCCAGTTCTTGAGCCGTTGGCACGCTGAGTCGTTGGACGTTAGCAGCAATGCGATCGTTTAAGACCTTCAAAGCCGCAGTGTCTTTGGCTTCATTGCCGGAACGGACGAAGATCCAAACGGAAGTTTGACCACTACTCAAGCGCTCGGCCAGTTGCTTTCGTAGCGGCGAGTGCAAGAGCCGATCAACATTTGCTTCGGTCAATGGTTGAGCTAGCAGAACACGATCCGGGATTTCAGCGGCGGTTTTGGGGAAGAGTACCACCATCAGCGGTTGGCTGGAATCGGTGCGATTTTTCCAAAGTTCAAGCAAGCGTTTCTCACGCACTTCATGGGCCGGCTTGAGCTGCATTTCAAGATTCATGCCCGAACCGAGTTGGGGCGATTGCAGTCTGCTGACCATCGCTTGCGAAGTAGCGCTGAGTGATCCGTTATGGATAACCAACACTTGGTACTTGTCAGCATTCCATCGCTCGAGAGCATAACGAAAGACGGGCACCTTGCATGCCCATGCCGACGATGCAATCAAGACGATAAAAAGTACCGAGAGATAAACACGATTAGCGTATTGCATGAACATCACTTACGGTTGCTTAACGATTTCTATTCCAGCCAGCGACGCTTTCCCTTGCTTCGGCACGAAACGCAGCTTGAGTTTGTCAGGAATGGCGACATTCTCCAAGACTTGAACTGAGTATCGCTTCGCACCTGTGGCCGATGGGTTGATCGTCACGTTACTACATACCAATTCGTCTTGAGCGTAAACGTCGAATACCCGTTCCGCACCTTGGTCTAAAGGAGAGGCCGCGAAGTGGAGTCGAATGTTGTAACGACTGGCGGGTGGCCGGTTCGACAGCGAGTCCAAGTCGACGAAATCTGCGTCGATTACCAATCGAGGTGCCTCAGGAGCTGGACCTTTGGAGGCGGTAACGATGCGGTGCCCTTTACCGGTGAAGAGAAAAGCCATGGAGTTGCCCGGTTGCCAATCTGCGTGATCGACGATCGACTGCACAAGAGCGGCAAGATCAGGAGTACGTTGCACTTCCGTAGCATCCTTGGCGGCTTTCCATTCAGCTGGATTCCACGGGATCTGAGTTTTTGACTTTATCCGAGAACTGATGTCACGCGACGTGGCGCTGAAGCGTGCTGCGTTGGGGCTATCTTCAACAGCGATTTGCAATGCCGTCTCCTCCTTCGAACCCTCATCACAGGTGAACTGCAGGTACGCGCTACGGATCTTCGTGCCACGCGCGAGATTGAGCTTATTGAAGCGAACGCCCACTGTCTGCGGACTACTATCTTCAACTAACTCTAAATCGCTACTGGTTAAGTCAACTTCGCCTTTGGCATCTTCTTCCGCGTCATCATCAACATGCTCGACTGGTAAACCGGTCTTCAGCGTAAACGGCTTTTCGACTCGCAGTTTGACATCCAGTTCCGTAAGATTATCGACACCTGAAGCGAGCACCCAAGGTCGATCCGCATCGGTAATCAGCGACGAATGGTGTTGGAAGTACTTTGCATCAGCGTTGACTTGGATCTTCAATGTGGCAGAGTCGCCGGCCAAGGTAGGGTACTCCATCCACAGTTGACCATCGGCATCACGGCGATCGCCAGGCGCGCCAAAGTTGATTGCGATCCGTTCGATCTGTTCCTCGGGGGTTGCACGCACATTTGCCGAATCCACAGTCCACACTTCAATGTCGGGCATATGAACCAGCGCTAATGAGGTTTGATTCTGGTAAGCGCAGCTGCACGTGCGCGTATAGTCGGGAGCATTCAGTACTCCGTTTGCGACAACCAAATTGGCTGTACACCCCGATTTAAAGCCCCCTAAGTTTCCAGTTCCACATTCACTCAGCAAGTCATAGAATCCAGCGGCACCCGAACGGAAGGTCAGCATATTCTCACTTGCGATAATGCTGTTACAGCCATAGGCTCGTGTGATCTTCCAAGGTTGTATCTCGCCGGTCAGCGGGTTCTTTTCTAACTTGGGTTTCCCCGTTTGGATATAGAATGCACCCGCAGATTCGCTGTAGGCATTGGCATTGGTGATGATCAAATCGTTGTGCAGGATGCAAGGCCCTGAATAAGCCAGCGTGTCGTTTTTCCATTGCACACTTCCATCCGCACCACGTAGGACCGACATGCCACGACCTGTTTCAGTCGTCAGTCGATCGCTGGCCTGCGCACCCGCATGCAACAGCAAGTCATGTTTCTCCGAGTAGCCCAGCCAAGTTCCAAAGACTCCGTCATTGACCTCCCAAGTCACTTGGCCAGTCAAGTAATTGAGAGCGACGATACGGTAGCTACCTGGCAATGATTTCCCTCGTCGTCGCATCGCCTCTTCGATGTGGCTTGGAAACTTGTCGAGGCAATAGATTTTGTCCGAGCCGGCGACGATGCCGTTATGCCAGAAACTATGCTTGGCTTCGATCGTCCAAAGTTGCTTGCCGGTGTACCGATCAAAGCCAACTAAGCCGACGCTCGCCGCGCGATCGAGACTCTTGGAACCAAAGCCCGCTTTTGAAACGCTCAGTGCTTTGTCGGTTTCAAATTCCAAGTCATGACGCTCACGATACTTTGCAAAACCCAAACCGCCGATCAGGACGTCTTTGTAGACGCCGATGTAGCCCCATTCGGCTTGTTCACCTGCGGCGTCTTTGGGCAGTTGAATCTCGGTTAGCGTCTCGCCGGTTTTCGGATCGAGTGCCAGACAAGCGTTGCCCACGAGAATGTAGACCCGATCTTCCGTAACGACATAGTTCGTTCCGCGCCCGTTGGCTCCAGGAATGTGAACTTGGTTGTACTTGGGATCCAGCGGCGTGTCTTCGTAGGTGGCATCGTAGTAGACATCGAATGTTCCCAAGTTTTCGAACTGCCGTTTCCAAATCACACGTCCCGTGTAAACATCCCTGCAATTCAGACTGTTCATGCCCTGAATGTACAAGCGGCCGCCAACAACTTGCTCAGGGGGACCATGCCCATGTCGGGGCAGCACATCCATATTGCTGTTACCACCGAACCATAGCACACCCAACGGAAGTTTCACCCGTGAGTCATTGGACTTCAGCGTATTGGCGACATCACCGTACTGATGCGTCCAATCGGCCGAGCCTGGCAACGCACCGACACGGCGCACGCAAACACTCTCCGCCAGCACCTCGATTTCGCCTTTCTCAAGATCGCAAGCGCGGACGCGATCGGCCAGTTGCTGCCGCTGCTCGGCAGTCGCATTCTCTGTCGTTAACAAGTGCATCACGCCGCCAAAGGGTCTGACGGATTCGTAGACTTTTCTAAGTGTCGCAGCGTCAATGGTCATTGCCAATTCGGGTGCGATGAAGACCATGTTGGCAGTGTAACTAGGCGCGCGAAATTCGCCTGCCTGGGCACAGTGAGCACTTACGTTTCGAACTTCTGCTCCCTCAAATACTCTCCATCGAAAGCCCTGCAATCTGGACGCATCCGCATCGATCACTGCCAATTCAACGAAGGGTGATTTCTCGACCAGTGCTTCAAGGCTTCGTGAACTAGAGTCGCCATACCAGTAGGCATAACCCTCGGCGCTACCGGTCGCGAGCAAGTCACCAGTCCGCTTCCGTTCGGCATCGCTAATCGTCAGCGGTACCCGATCGAGCTTTAGAGCAAGTTGATTTGCAAGGGACTTATCAGTTGGCTTACCGAAAGCAAGCACTTGTCCATCGAGTGAGACGGCAAATAGTTTTTCGCCTGCGACCAACAACCGTTCGACTTGCACATCCACGGGAATCGATGCGACGATCTCTGCCGGCTTGTCACCTTGCGGTAGCCGAATGATCGTGATCGCGGTTTTGCTGGCGGCAATCAATTTGTCGTCGGAAAGTATCAAGTCACCACGACCATCGGCTTCGATTTCCCATGCAACTTTTTGGTCTGCACCGTAAGCTCGTAGGACGGGTTTCTCTTTATCCACCTCGGCTGAGAAGACCCAATCCCTAGTGAGGACTGGTTCGTTGGGCATAAATGCAGTTTTCAGTCCACTCGCGAGCTCAAACGCGCGCGTCCCTTTTTCGCGAGTATGCACAAAAAAGAAGTTGTCATTAGCGGCCACAAACGACCCACCACTCCCCTTACCGCCCGCATTGATCTCAAAGTACCGTTGCTCGCCAGTCGCGCGGTCAAGCACCGCAGGTACTGAACGACCACCAGGGACAACCAGCATCTTCTCGGTTGCGACCATTGCGCCTTGCGGAGCCACACCAGCAAAAGAGGGTGCGCTATGGGGCTGCTTGATGTACTGAGCCCCCGTGTTATCGTTCCGCCATTCAACTCTGCCTGTTTCAGCATCCAGGCAGTAGATAAACGTCCCCATGAATGGCCAGATGCTTGCCGCAAAGTAAAGTTTTCCATCGCGAATCACGGGTGCTCCGCGAGCCGGCCAAGCCGAAATGATCCTGCGATTACCAATCACATGTTGCGCATTAGGAGCACCTCGAAACTTCCAAACCAGTTGTCCGTCTTCCGCTTTAACGCAGTAGAGAAAGCCATCGTCGCTACAAAAGTAAATGCGACCTTGATAACCAACTGGCGGTAGACGTACGGGACCTTCTGCGAAGTAACTCCACAGTTCCTTGCCAGTATTGGCGTCCAATGCCAAAAGTTTATCGCGGTCGTTGAACCCCAAAAACACACGACCATCCAGCACAATCGGTTCGAAGGTGCGATCGTAGGTCATCAGATCCAAGTTCAATGGATCGTCCCAAGCCGGCTGCCGTTGACCATAACCAACTCGCCACAGCAAACTCAATGTTTCTGGCACTTTGTTTGGCGACGCTGCACTTCGCCCCGCATCGTAACGCCACATCGGCCAGTCATCATTCGCAGGCGAATCGGCGCGGCAGGTGATTGCCGCCAACATGATTGCAGTCGCGTGGAGTAGCACGCAGGTGATTCGTAAGTTCGGCCAGTGGATTGAACTTGAGAACATAGGCGGGATTTTTCGAGCGGGAAGTTTCGAGGGGATTTTTCGAGCGGGTATTTTCGAACTGGGAACGAAAGGTTCATTTAGCTGCGGGATGCGTTCGCTAGATTTTAGAATCGCACTCTCATTTGAACACGCTGTAGACCTGACTTATACCAGAATCAGCTTGTTCGCTTTCCGCAGCCTCATGTTTACCTACTAATGTTAACAGAAAATTCAATTTCTGCCGTGTTTTGCCGCTCGTCCTCGCGGACTAGCAGGCTGCTGAAAGAGTCGAATTGCAATTCGTTACAGACAGTAAAAACGTATAGGCAAGCCTCGATTCTCGGTTCTGATATGGAACCGCTCGTGGATAGCTGTGCTCAGAATGCTGCATAATTAAAGATTAGGCAAAGATTACGGACGGGCGCAGGTCAAAGGTTTAATTCGAACACTATTTAGCATCCCTAACCGCCACCGGTTCCGAAGCCAGAGGCAATTCATAGCAGGCTGCTTCCTGCGAGTTGCGGATGTATAGTCTATTGCCGATCAGCACAGGATGGTTCCAAGTTCGGCCTTCGATGGCTTTGATTCTGCCAAGTTCAGTATGCTTGGTCGGGTCGGCTTTCACCATCACTAATTCCCCTTCTTCACTGGCCACCAGTAGCAGCCCGGAATCTTCGGCCAGCACAACCTGCCCCTTACCGTAACGTCCACCCTTCCATTTGGCGTCACCTGTGGCGAGATCGATGCAAGTGAAAATCAGCGCATCAAAGCCATAGATATGTCCTTGATAAACTACAAAGTCATTGAAGTCAGGTTTCAGCTTGCGTGACGTCCAAAGGTCCTTGGTCACGTAGTTATCACCTACATTTTCAAACTCGACCAATCGCGTGCCAAAGCCCATGCCGCTTGGCAGCAGGATCGTTTTTTCGTCAACCATTTGCGGCTGCAACGATCGATAGCCGTCAATCTTCCAATCGTAATCCAGCTTTACTTGCCCAGTCGCCGGGTCCAACACGAGCATGCCCAGCTTGGATATCGCCACGATCCTTTCTTCACCTAAGATCTTGCACAGCTGCGGAGAACTGTAGCCATCGTCTCCACATTCGACCGACCAAGCTGGCTCGCCTGTTTCAATGTTGAAGGCCACGAGGCCTTTATCGCCAGGTCCACCAACTTGAACGACCACCACATTCCCAACCACCAGCGGCGACGATGAAAAGCCCCACATCGGCGGATCGCGCTCAGCGACTTCACGCATGTCCTTTTGCCATAGGATTTTTCCATCCAGCGGATTCAGGCAAAGCAACCAACCTTCACCGCCCAGCGTAAACAGTTTGCCGCTTCCCAAGGTTGGCGTAGCGCGTGGCCCTGGTCCACCCAGTGGATCGTCGAAGCGAGATTTTATCTGCTGTGCCCAGACCTCTTTGCCAGTCTTCGCGTCGTAACACACTACGGCTTCCATTTCGAGTCGCTGTTCTTGCGTGAACAACCAATCACCGGCCACCACAAAGGAAGACCAAGCTGGACCAACAACCGATTTCCAAACTAGTTTCGGTGCGGCGGAACTCCAGTCACTCGATAGCTTCACGCCTCGTGCGCGGCTGTTCCCTTCGCTGCCTCGATAAGCGGGCCATTGCGGGTTTTGCAAAGCCGACTCAACAAGTTCACGACTGGCGTCCGCCACAGGACTGCGACCCACCAGTTGCTGTTCCGAAGTGGGCTCCCAGCGCCACTTGAAAGACATTGCAAAATTTCCCCACACACCATCAGCGCGGAACAGCGTCGCGCTACCGAATCCACAGGCGGCAATCAACACTGCTATGACGGTGCGCTTGCTCGAAAGTATCCGTGAGCCTAAGACCGCAGCAATACCAAACATCGCCATCCCCACTGGCATGATGTAAACCATGATCGCCACACTGCGCATCGAATTATCAAGAAGTAGAAAGGTAGCGATCATCACCAGTATCAATCCCAACAAGCCCCCAAGACGTTCAAACCAGCGCGCTCGGCTGGCAACTAACCACCACAGCAGGACGAGTACACTCAAAAGCAGTGGTACAAAGGAAGGTACTGCCCACAGGTGCGTGGGACCATCTTCGACGATTTCCGGCGCATTGCGTGCCACAAGCATACCGATCAGCAATATCACCACCGGCCAAATACGCAGTGGTTTCCATTTGTTATCCGCAACTGGTTGATCTAGGGTCGTCATGGACTTATCTCAGCATCGAGAACTTCAAATACTATTGAAAAACGCTGGTTCCCAGGCTCTGCCTGGGAACCCACTGCCTTGCAGGCTCCGCCTGCCGAAATTGTCGAGGCGGAGCCTCTCGAGCAGTGCGTTCCCAGGCAGAGCCTGGGAACGAGAGCCAACTTGGGCGAGGACGCCAGCGTTTCGAAAACCGACATCAATGGGGCACTCAGGTGGCTGTTGCCACGTCAGCCGTCGTCGCAGCATACTCGCTCGGGTTCGTTTACAATCACGGTCGACAGGCTACGACTTGTGGTGGTCGGGCTTCCGCAAACCACCACACTCATAACTCGAGCGCCCAATTCTACCAGTCTTTGCAGCCCTAAATAGGGCGACCTTGAAATCAAATCCACTTTGGAGTCACCATGATCAACGCTTCGCGTGTCTTAGTATCTATGCTTACGATGCTCGCCTGCAGTCAAGTATTCGCTGCGGCTGACGAAAAGTTGGATTACTTTGTGTTTCTTGTAACCGGCAAGTCAACGCAGGGGACCGCTCAAGAAGACATCCAGAAAATGCAGGCTGCGCATCTAGAGAACTTTGGTCGCTTAGCGAAGATCAATGAGTTGTCCGCGGCAGGACCTTGCGCTGATCCAGATAAAAAAGTTCGCGGGATTGTGGTCATTCATGCGAACTCGATCGCCGACGCGGAATCCAAATTTTCGCCCGATCCCTATGTTTCTGAAGGCTTTATGAAGACGGAGATTCATCAGTACCAGAAGGTAGCTGGTAAGTTCGTTATCCCCGCCGATGCCACGCAGTTGGAGAAGAGCGTTATCGTCATTGTGTCCAGCGATGAGAAATGGCCGACGGACGACGCCCAACAGCAGAGCGTGCGCGACAAGCTATCGAGCTTTGCGAAAGAGCAATTCAAGGCTGGGAAAATCGGCTTTGCCGGGGTCTTCAATCAAAAGGCGAACAACCAATCGCCGCGTGTAGCAGTCATGATTTTTCGTGGTGAAGACATCGAAGCTGTTTCAAAACTGATGGGAGATCTGCAACCGGTCAAGGATAAAGTAATGCGGGTGCAAGTGTTTGCACAATACTTAGTCAAAGATGCGATGCCCACTGAATAACCCATGCCTGCGTTGAGTAAGCCATGACTCCCAATCGCCTTCGCGCCTGCCATTGCTGCGGGTTAGTCCAACGTGTCAGAACACTTGAATTGCGAGAGGTGGCGCAGTGCATGCGTTGCGGTTCGACGGTTGATACCGGCAATCGCAGTGGTCAACAAAGTTCCGCGCGGTGCTTCGCGGCGGCCATTGCGGGACTGGTAATGTATCTACCAGCGGTGCTGTTGCCGATCCTCGAAATTGAAAAGCTGGGCCATCACCACGCAACCAGTTTACTTGGAGGCACCTTCGATCTGTTGCTGCATGGCAGTTGGTTTGTGGGAATCATTGTGCTGCTGTTTTCGATTGTATTGCCCTTAGTAAAACTGCTGGCGTTGCTGGAACTGAGTTGGATTGGTTTGACCCATCGGCAACATCGCGCGTGGACCTACCGTTTGGTCGAATTGGCGGGTCGATGGAGCATGATGGACGTATTGTTACTGGCATTGCTAGTCACCATGGTTAAGCTGGGCGATCTGGTTTCCTTTCGACTGGGACCAGCAGTAATTGCCTTTGTGTTGTGTGTGGTCATGAGCATGGTGGCCTCGATCATGTTTGATCCACACGCGATCTGGGAAGAAAGTGAAGTGACGGCATGAGTTCGCACGAGATTCCCACCGGCCCATCGGGCGAAAGCTTGATACCAGAAGCCAGGGTTATAGCGGCGGCTGAAGCCAATGCGAATCGTTGGCGCACAAAACTGTGGTGGTTAACGGCCGTGTGCGTAGTGGTCGCAATCGGTTTAGTCATCTCCAGTTTTCGAACCCAAGGCACCGTGCTGCACATCCGCTTCGAAGAAGGGCACGGCTTGAAAGCAGGCGACACGTTGCACTACCGCGGGATCGATGTCGGGAATGTAACCAAGGTTGCCGTGGCTGGGGATATGCAAGGAGTCGACGTTTCTATTCAGCTCGCACCCGGTAGTGAAAAACTTGCCGTGGAAGGAAGCGAGTTTTGGATTCAACGGGCTCGCCTGCGACTGGGGCAGGTTTCAGGTCTAGAGACGGTGCTTGGCGCGAAGTACGTCGGCGTCTTGCCTGGCCCTGATCCGACGAAACCCAAACGCGACTTCGTGGGGCTGGAAACGCCACTTGGCATGACCGAAGGCGAAGCGACAGAGATTCGCATTCAGTTCCCGGCAAGCGAAGGGCTAGAAGTCGGGGATCCAGTGCGCTATCGAAGTATCGTTGTGGGCGAAGTAACTTCGGTGGATCTCAATGCGAATGCCGAAGCGGTCATGGTTGGCGTGCGTTTGGTCGGGGCCGCTCGAGGTTTTGCGCAGTCAGGCACTCAGTTTTGGATTGAAAAACCTCGTTTAGATCTAACCGAGATTCGTGGACTGGAAACCCTTTTGGGCGGCAGGTACTTAGCCATTCAACCGGATGCAAGCAGCTCAACTCCGCAGTCAGAGTTCGTTGGCTTGGCCGAACCGCCGCCCCTGCCACGTCACAATGGTTCACTGGAACTTGAGTTGGATTCTGCGGATCGCGCCGGCTTGGTACGCGGCGCACCTGTCACCTATCGCGGTCTCGAAGTTGGGCGGATTGCAAACGTCGGCTTATCCAACGATGGTGCGACAGTTCGTATCCAAGTTGTGATTGAACCCGAATACGCCGAACTGGTACGTACCAATTCAAAGTGGTGGGCGATCAGCGGCTTGCAGTTTGATCTCGGCATAAAGGGTGTTCAGCTTTCCATCGACTCGTTGGCTGCATGGGTTCGCGGTGGTGTTGCCTTTGCGACACCTGATCAGCCTGGCGAACGTGTCGTGACCGGCTATCGTTTCACCTTGGCATCCGAACCCAATCGCGAGTGGCTGGGTTGGCAGCCGCGCATCGCAGTGGGACATTCGGGTACCGGCGATCGACGCGAATTGCCGAAACCAGTTCGAGTCGCTGCGACATGGAAAGCCTCATGGCTGGGGTTGTATCGTCGTCAAAGCGCACAGACTTGGGGCCTCGCATTAGACGATGGCAAGTTGCTGGTACCCGCCAGTTTCGTTCAAGCCGCTGTCGCCGCCAAAGAGAATGCCACCATCGAAGTCGCGGGCGGCAGCTTCGCTTTCGCCGCCAAGGATGTGGTCACCGAGAATCAACTTTCAAAGTTGAATGTTCCAGTCGGGATCGAGCTTGACAAGTGGCCGGTAGCTCAAGTCAACAAGCAGTGGAACAGCCAAAGCGTCCTGTTGATCGTTAACCCCGAATTGAACGAGCCCATTGCGATCGACTCGAGCCGCATTGCAAAACAAGATGCGTTTGGACTATCGATCGTATCATCGATAGCGATCGCCGACACGCTGGCAGGCTCGGCCGTTACAGACGCAGACACCGGTCAGTTAGTCGGCCTGCTGACGAAAGTAAAAGGCGTGTGGACTATCGCTCAGTGACATCAGCGAACGCGTTTAAGCTCAACCACAAATACGCTTCCAAAACGCTCAGGCTCACTTGCAGCGAATTCGAGGCTGTTCGTACGTAAGTCGCTTTGGAACTCGCCTAGCTTTGTCTTGAGCCGACCTGGCGCCCCGCGATAGAACAACCACATTCGCAGCTGTCGACTGGTGTCAGCCCCCACACGTTCACCAACTTGTGCCGCCCATTGACGATGATCGCCCAGCAACGGCGTCACTTGCTGGCTCGCTTGCGGGGTCTCTTCTGCCTGCAGCGACCGTTGGGTGGTGTTTGTCGCAGTTTGTTGCTCGGGTTCAGCCACGCGGTATATGCCCAGCAGTGGAAATGCGAGATACTCAGCAAAAGCCGGTTCGAGCGGCAGGCGATGCGGATATGTAGAACTCGAATTGGCTTCGATCAAACCGCTCGAACACAGTAGTGGCTCGCCAGCCAATCGCTGACTGCGAACCCATTCAGTTGCGGCGCGCCAATCTTCGCCTCGCAGATTGCCTACTAGGTAACCCGCGTGCCAGATCGATAGACTTCCCTGACTAAACAGAATCGCGATCGCAACTCCGCCGCATGTCAGCCAACGCGATATCCAATGTCGACAACTGATCAGTTCAATTGCACCCACGACAAACAGTGGCAGGGCGCTTGCAAACACGAATCGCTGATGAAACATCGGCGCTATGCCAAGGGCCGTCAGAGCCCAGGCAGTAAGCCATGGTCCAAGCATGGCGACCCACCATAGCAAACGTACGTGCGTTGCGATCTTGAACTTCGGCGAGTTGCTTCGCGGTAGTAAGCGATCTAAGACGCAGCCAACGAAGACACCCAGCAGTACCGGGATAAACGGAAACATCGAGCTGGCCCGATAAAAGGAAACATCGCTGGCAAACGTCGCCCATTGCCCGCGCCGTTGCCAGACGGGAAAGGCCAGCTGAAGAATGGGCAACAATGCAAGTCCTACGACCACACCAGCCAGTATCCACAGCGCTTGGAACTTCGCAGGCTTGGCACTTGGATTCGCAACCGCGTCCGTTGCAACGAGAATGGAGCTGTTCTTTGCTTGCGGCTGTCGACGCGCTCGAGCATGACTCCAAGCTACCATGCCGCAGGCGGTCAGCCACTGAAACAGTACTGGCAGAGCGGCGGTTAAGTGCAAGTAGATGTTGATGATCGACAACAAACACCAAGCAACCACCAGCACTCTGATCTTCGGTTGCCCCGATCTCATGGGGCTTGAATCTGCGCCTTGGCCGCCGTCAGTTCGCCACGCTTCCCGCACGATGGCTTCAATACAGCACCAGCCAGCCAGCGAGACCAGTTGCACGCACGCGTACGGTCGGGCTTCGGAAGCGAAGAACCACTGCAGCCGATCGACAGCGACCCAAGCCACGATGCCAATCGCGAATGACCACTTGCGCGAGTCGTTTGGCAGGATTTTGGATTGAATCTGCCAAGCCACCAACCCGACCGCCAGTAGCCAAGCGACGATCGAAGGTAAACGCAGCAACCACTCGGATTGGTGGCCATTGGGATAACCAAGTGTCTGAGAAACTGCCGCAACCAACCAAAAATAGAGCGGCGTTTGATTCCCAGCAGCTGCTCGCGTGGCGATTTCTTGCCACTCGCCCGAGATGGCCCACGAGGTGTGCAATTCGTCCAGCCACAGCGACTCCGACAGGGCAGTTTGCAGAACTGCGCAGGCGAAAGCCCCGATCAATATGCCCAATCCGGCAGCGAACCAAAGGTGTAGGTTTCGCAAAACTAGCTCCAAAGTGCGCTCAGAAGACTTGACTTAAATGAGCCGAGATTGTGCAATGTAAACCGTGGGGAGTAATATAGTTAGAGTCGCCGGTGGATGCTGTGGAAAAATCAGCCCTCGGTGCTCGTCTTGTACCGATCTTTTCTATTGCAGTTGCGGCATTGCTGGCCACTGTTGAATTTTCAACAGTCGGATCGCAGTTCGTAACAAGGAAACTCCTCATGTCGCCAGCCAAATTGCGTGGGCCACGAGCCAAATCGATTGCTTCGCGCCGCGGATTTACGCTCGTCGAAGTCCTTGTCGCCACGGTCGTCACCTTGTTGATGATGGTTTCTCTGGCTCAAGTCTTCAAGTTGATGGGCGACAGTATGAAGCAGGGCCGAGCGGCACTTGAGCTGAACAGTCGCTTGCGCAATGTCGCTTATCGCCTGCAACTCGATTTGAACAATTGCACAGTCACACCCAAACCGGGTTCCGATGCGGTCAATGGTGCAGGCTACTTCAAGATCTACGACGGCCCGTTAACGGATTATTCGTATGGTATGATTTCTGCTGCGCTCAATCGCTTTGGAGATCCTGACGACATTCTCATGTTCACCGCCCGCGCCGGCGATGATTGGTTTGTGGGCAAAGTGCCCTTGTTTGTCCTGCAAGGTGTAGCTCCGACGAACCAAGCGAGCTTGGAGATGGTCACCATCACCGCTCAGCATGCGGAGATCGTGGTTTTTGCTGAACCGCTGGTCACCAATGAGGGGAATCCTGATCGCGATCCTTATTTCCTACGCATGAACCCAGCGGGGAATTTCGACAGCATCGCTGCCGGGGGATCGATTCTCCCTTCAAGTTATCGCCTGCACTACCGGACTTTGCTCATTCGACCCGACTTGAACTTAGCGGCTACAGGTGCATTGCCGTTTGGAACAGTAGGTGGCAGTGGCTGGCTGGTTGCTCAAGCGACCAGTGCTCAGTTCCCATCAACCACGGGTCCGGTTGTCAACTTGCCAACGCCCACTTGCGATATGGCTGGCCCACATCAGCAATGCGATTTGTCCCTACGGCGAGTTGAGCCCTACGCCGCCACCAGCCAAGTTGCCGCCAATAGCTTGGAAGACTTGGCGAATCCGGCGAATCGCTTTGCCCACGTGCAAATCCCAATGGTCCCCAATTCAGGCTCTCCAGCGCTTACCGATTTCTCGATGCCGATTCTCGCGCTTAGCCCCAAACTCAACTCGACCTACACTCTGGCGGAACCAGGCACAGTACTTGCCGCTGCAAGCACCTCGCCGCTCGACCATCAGTCCGGATTTATTCACCCTGCGTTTGTCCTAACTGGTGATCGAACCGGTGAGGACGTCTTGGCGAGCGATGTCCTCGCATTCGACGTTAAGGGATACGATGCGACAGTCCCTCTGTACGAAGTTTCGGGCAACGTGTTGTCCCCCAATGATCCTGGTTACAGCACGTCTGGAACTCTCGTTGGCAACGGTGAATTCGTGGATATTGGCTGGGGACGCAAAGCCCAAGTGCATTCATTACCCTATTCAATCAGCCAATTGAGCGGAGTTACGGCGAGTACCACCGTGCCGTTTTCAGACTCGCTGTACAGATCGGGGCTGGCCGTGCAAGACGACGTGTTGCCGTTTCCTCCTGCCGCAGATGTGAATCTCCGCATCTATCAGCCGTCTTATGATTCTTGGTACACCAAGTATGAAGGGGATGGATTTCTGCAAAGCGAGATCGTGGGTGCCAACGTACGTGGGGTGCTGCAATTGCGTGGCACTTCGACTCCCAAGGACTCTTGGCGTTCCGCAGCGGGTACTTACATACCCGATACTGGCACCGATGGCATCGACAATTCTGGGTCCGGAGCAGGCGTCGATGATTTATCTGAATTGGAAACATCGGCTCCGTTTCCAGTGGACCTGCGCGGGGTGAAAGTAACCATTCGCATGGAAGATCCTTCCGCCCGCACCTTCAATCAAATGACAGTCACCAAGGAATTCGTGACGCAGTAAGCTGTCGGCGAAATATCCTCCCTTTAAGCCGAGGCACAACCGGATGGCACTGCCGAAACGAAACCGACGGTCAGTCGAGGTGAGGGGTGCTGTATACCATTGGGTCAAAGGGTCGCGTGGGGACAACGGTCGTGGTGTGGCAACCGTTCAGCACGCCGACGGCTACGGGGCCAAGCTGATGATCGATCCCTATGGAACAATTATTTATGACGTTGTTCCCTATGCCATCGAGTTCGCGTTAGACCATGGTTGGAATCCGCTAGAATCCGGCGAACCATTTTGGATTGCGTACAGTTGTCTACTTCAACCACCAGCTTGTTTCACCCTTCGTTCAAAGAACGACCCGCCATTTTGGAAAGACCCCAGACGCAAAGATATTGAACGCAGCATACGGCTCAGTCACTACAAGAACTCGCTCGCTGAGGTGGAATCTTTGGCTGGGCTGTGCGACAACTAGCAAAAGGACAGAATCAGTTTATGTAACTTTTGTTCTCTTGAGGTAACACAGTCACGAACGAAGGAACTCCCCCTCGCCCCGGTAGTCCTGGTAGAGGGGGACGGGGGGGGGAGGGGCGCACGGCCTGGAGGCATTGAGCGCTTGCTTAAATGCGCTTAACTTGGGACTTGCCCCTCACCCCCAACCCCTCTCCCCGGAGTACCGGGGCGAGGGGAGTCACATCGTTTTCACTTGTCAATCGAGCTGAACTTAAACGAAGCTGTATCAAAACTCGCGCTAGAGATTTTTGAGAGATTGCTATTAGTCGCACAGCCCAGGCTTTGCCTATGCAGCGCTCGCTACAACGAACGCGATCATCGCGATTCTCAACCATCTTGCGGAACACGAATCGAATGACTAGTGTCGCGAATCGTGAGTTCTATACCGCAGCTTTGCCGCAAGCGGGCGAGGACGCCCGCGCTCCGGAATACCGGATGTCCTTCCGCAAGAATCCAGGTGAGTTCCAAAGTCAACATACTTTGTACGCTAACGGAGGCGTTTTCGGGTGCGCCACCCTTAGTCCGCTATGATACACGATAATCTGGTCCTCACGGAGCGCGGGCGTCCCCGCCCGCTGCCCCACTTTTTAGCATGGCATAGAACTTACAATTCGCGACACTAGTCATGGAAAACGCTCATTTGCTCGCTGCTCCTGATAGGATTGTCTCGAACCTCGAGCCCATCCTCAAAGAACACGGAATCACACTGTCATTTATTGTCAAGTCAGTCATCGTTCTAGTCTTGATGACGCTGACTTGTGGCTCCGTTGCATGTGCCGCAGAGAATGAGTTAACGCCGGAAGAACAGGCCACGGGTTGGATTTTGCTTTTCGACGGACGCACGACTGAGGGTTGGTTGGACTGCAAAGAACAACCGGTTCCGGCGAAACACGTTCAAGAAGGTGCTTTGAATCCACACCCCTGCAACTACATGCTGATCCACAAGGAAATGTACGGCGATTTCAAGTTGTCGCTTCAATTCAAAATCAGTCCGAAGTGCAATAGCGGCGTGTTTATCCGTACCTTCCCGCTGAAGCCTCGAGAAGGAAAGGATGTGGGTTTCAATGGCATCGAAGTCGCCATCGATGACACCGCGACCAACGGGTACCACGACACCGGGGCCATTTACGATCTGGTATCACCGAAGAAGAATGCCATGAAGCCAGCCGGCGAATGGAACAACATGCTGATCACTTGCAACAAGAATCTGATCTCAGTTGAAATCAACGGCATCGAAGTCACAAGTATGGATCTTGACCAATGGCCTGCGATCAACCAGCGCCCCGATGGCTCAGCTCACAAATTCGATGTGGCTTACAAGGTCCATCCACGCCGCGGCTATATCGGTTTGCAGGATCATGGAAGCGATGCGTGGTATCGCAACGTGAAGCTTCTGAAGCTGAAGTGAATCGTGGCCAATTTAAACTCTACCAACCCTCGTTTCTTTTCGAGTTTTGCGATTGCTTCTTCGATCGCGCGTTGATAAAAATCAGCCGTGACACGAATTTTGATTAAAGATTTTCAGAATCTCGAAATCTTCGAGGTCACCCTACTTAGAAGTAAAGCTAGCAGCTTAGCCTGCCATTGGTCCGTTTCGAAAGGATTCGAAGTTGGAACAGTTTATTGAGAGCATTGCATCGTCTGCTGGTATTCTTGTACCCCTGTTGACTGTTTGGGCCATTGTTGGTCTCTACACGCAGCGTTCTGGGTGCCAATGCGTTGCCACGCAAATTCTGTACTTGTCCGTGATGCTATTCATCGCTGGCATCACGATTCGAACGGTCATGGTCGACGATGGATGCTGGTTAGTGCACACTGCCAGCCTAGGTGTTCTAGTCGTGTCAGGCGTGATGCGTCGTCCAGAGGCAGCTAACTCGGATCTAGTAAGCGAATCCATTCCAACTTGATTTGCACCGATGAGGGTGTTTAAATCAAGCCTGCGTCGCCCATTCCGCATGAGCTTATCTTTTGGTGGGCTTCAGTCTGCCGGATGCGATCTGCCAGGGAAAAAATTCGCGCGCGCATCGGTTAATATACACGGCCGAAATTCTTGAACTGGAAAAACGCCAAGGCTGATTTGGAGTTTGCTATGAAGTACACCGTTGAAATTGAAATTGAAGTGCCGCGAGACCGGTTTATTGAGCTGTTCGATGATCCCGCAAATCTGCCGAAGTGGCAAAAAGGATTATTGTCGTTCCAATCGATCAGCGGCGAAGCGGGACAGGTGGGTGCGAAATCGAAACTGGAGTTTGCGTTTGGCAAAGGGACAATGGTGATGATCGAGACGATCACCAAACGCGACCTGCCGAGCGTATTCAATGGCACCTATGAAGCGCCAGGAGTCTTCAACGTGGTCAATAATCGCTTCGTCGAGATCAGTTCGCAACGCACGAAGTGGATAAGCGAAAACGAGTTTCGCTTCACAACGCTGTTTATGAAAGCGATGGGTATCTTCATGAAATCCGCTTTTCCAAAACAGACGCAGGCTTTCATGCAAGACTTCAAAGCCTTTGCGGAAAACGGCACCGACGTTCGCGAGCGACGTTAAGGCGCAACGCAACTTGTTCGGACTGCAAAACGAGGAAACTGCAAATTAGGCCTTCGCGATTCCAACTTCGGCTTAGCAACGCGCTTGCTCTTGCGATCATCGCCCTAGTTTCGGGCTGCGCAAGCGACACGTATCGGTTTGGCAATCCCAAACGTCCCTTTCAGTCGCAATCTTCCGCCCCGATGCGAATCACGGTCGGCGGTGAACACCCCAGACTCGACAAGCTTGAGAATGCAGTTCACTATCCAGCCAAAAAACTAAAGCAATGGTTCGTAAAGCAACCCGTTCCCAAGCCGAGTGATGATGCCTTGCGCGAGCAAGCGATTGCGATGTCGCAAGTGTACCTCATCCTTAATGAACTTGAAGACATCAACATCGACGTACGTGAGTACAGCCCCGCCGAGCAGTGGCAACGCTTGCGCGAGAACGAATCAATTCATCCATTCTGGAAGTACACCACCGGTACGTTACAGCATGTCGAGTACTGCTTATTGCCCGGCCGTGTATTCCGACGCGATGGCTACAACGTTTTTACGAACACACTCTCCATCAACTCAACCCAGCCCGAACAAGCTTTATACGCATCCGCCACTGCAAAATACTTAAGGTCGAAAGCGCGTCCGGGCATGTTCTCAACCGCCTGCCATCTACCCTTCGTTCCCTTGTATCGCGACTACTACGTGGCCAATGACGTACTCAGCTATGCGCGATTTCGCGACGACTGGCAGACTGAAAAGCTGCTTTATCCCCAGATCTATAGGAGCTTCGGAGGCGATTTGGTTTCTCAAGCCACTTCGCTGGTCCCGAGCTTTGCCTATCTGCCCTTCTACGCGAAACCCATGCTTAACGTAGGCGGTAACATAGGAGGTAACGTCGCTGGGCGCATGGTTCTCAAGCAACGCGAAAAGGAAGTCGAAGCGAGTAACGCTGAACCGGTTCCGAACCACTGACCACGAGCGCAACCGCGAGGAAGACGTTCGCGACGGAGCCTGACGTAAGTGTCGCACGATTGTCCCAATCGTAGCTGCAACACCTGCAACAGCTGCAACAATTGAGACAATTGTGCGACACTCAATGTGCCACACGCAATGTGCGACACTCAATGTGCGACACTCAATTTGGCGTTGGTTGTAGGATGCTTGCTTCGCCGGGAGGAATCTGTTCCATCTGACGGATGGTTGGAGAGTACCAGACACGTGGCGGCAATGAATCGTAGGGCCGCGGGTTGGTACTCGGGAAGTCGATGTTGACCTGCGGGCCACCATCTTCGGCTACACCCGCCCAATGCCCCCACTGGTCGACATCGAAAGCCTCCAGGTCGAAGAACAATTCCGTTCGGTCGGTGATGTAGTTTACATGCTGACGGGCAATTGAACTAAGCGCATTCGTGTAAGCCTGCTGGGCTTCCAGAAAGTCACGGGCGGCAACATTGGCGACGCCGAATTGAAGCCGCAAGCGAGTGCTGATAACACGTTCATAAGCCAGAGCGGCACTCGCAACCGCGATTGAATACTGATTGCGATCGAGCGCCAACTGCCGCAAATCCTGCCGAATATCCAGTTTGATACTATCCTCGGCAGCCATCAGATTTCGGAGCCCCAAGTTGTAGCTGATCAATGCGACACGAAAGTTGTTTCGCTGGACGCGGCGATTCAGTGGCGTGTCCAGCGCCACACTCACGCGCGTTTCACTATCGTCAAACGTAAAGTCGAATGGATTGGTACCGGAGCTTCGCGTACGTAAAGCCTGCGTTGCCCGTAGATCAACAATCGATCGCAAATCATCACCAGCCAGTTTGATTTGTCGCCACGCATCCGCGAGATCACCGCGTTGATTCATCAAGTCCAACCGTTGTACAAGCCCCGTCAACAGCGCTTCGTTGGGATCTATCTCGATCTCTTCCCAACCATCCGGCCCTTTCTCTAACAACCGATCACTCAGTTCAATCGTCTTGTCAACGGTCGCTTGTACCTTGGCTTCGATCGACTTGCCTTCCTGGGGCAGAATCCCTTGGGTCGCCTCGATCGCTAGTTTCTCAATCGTCTCCGCAAGCTTTACTGAGTCCTGCATACGATCCGGAATTTTCTCGAGGTCATCAATTGCGCTGGCGGCAACGTTCGACGAGAGGCTCGACGAAATCTTGTCGACGAAGGCGATTAGTTCGTCCAGCTTTTTGCGTGCTTCGTTGCGACGCTCGAGCAATTTGGCTGTTGCTGCTAAGTCGCTCTGCGAAGCAGATGCAGGGCTGGACTGACCTTCGATAGCCATGTCGATGACCTGCAATTGAGTTGCACAATAATCGATGGCTCGAATTAGCACTCGCAGTGGGGGCGCAGGTGCCTCGGGTTTGAGTTGTGCGTCCAGTTCCTCGCGTAGCATATCGACTTGCATGCGAACCCCCAGAATTTGGAGTAACTTCTGCAGTTGCGCTAACTCGTTGGCCGCTTGCTTTACCGCTTGCAGTGCTGCAGGCTTGTCATTCGGCAGATTCGGGGCCACTGTGCCTACCGCTGGCGCATCCGTTATCGCCGAGGATTCCATTTGTTCCTGAATCCGCAGAATGTTGGCCATGCGATCTGCCAGCACTTCCGCAACGTTGGCCAGTGAGGTCGTATCCATTATTGTGGACGAGCGTGCGCTGAGCAGTTCCGTGCGTGCTCGGCCAATCATCTGCCTCGCAACGCTCAATTCATCTTTCAGCGAGATTGATCTCAGTTCAGTCAGCTCTAGATAGAGCGGCATTTCAACGGGCAGCCCCAGACGAAACTTCAGTTGATCGAGTGCGGTGTCGAGTGCGAAGCAGTTGCTAACCAAGTTCCCCCGTGTCCGCAGTACGTTTTGTTCGAACTGATCCACCTGAATGCGTGGAATTTTCTCCGCCGTACGGTATTCGGCTTGGCTCTGAATAAACCCACGTAGGTTCGTAAAGTAGTCCTGAGCGTTGATTTCGATACCACGGTAGGTCAGCAACAGACTGTAGTACTGATCTGCCACATCGCGAAACAGTTGCTTACGAAATCGCAGGTAGTCGCGAGTGGCGTAGATCACATCACGCTCAGCTTGGGTCAAGTTCTCGAAACGAACGTCACGCTGAAAAATGGTTTGCTGAAAGTCGAAGATCATCTCGGAGCCAATGTCGCTTGCAAATCTGGATGGACCATTGAACGTCAAAACGACACTGTTGGCGAACCTCGCTAGAAACTCACCACCAGTTGCCAGAGTCTGCTGGACCCCAACACCACTTGGAACAACCAGCTGATTTTCGGTAACGCCGTTGTTTCGCAAGTGCCTAAAATTTGCCGAAGTTCCGTTACCGAAGGGTGATGGATTCAAGTCGAACTGATAGCGTCGTCGAGTCAAAGCGAGAGCTGTTGTGAATAGCAGCTCTTTTCGACTTTGATACTCGCGACTGTTAATCGTCGCCAGTTCCATCAAATTGGGCAACGTCAGCCGTCGTATATCCGCTCGCCCACTCGCCTGAGAACTCTCGGATTGCCCAAAGGTATTCGCATATTCAGCTTGCAAGGACTGGAACTCCAGCATGCGCTCGAGGCAGTTCTTGGGGAGTACCTCCCAAGCCGGCTTGGGAATAGCGACTTTGCCACCCGGTGTATTGCCAGAACTTGAGTTGCCAGTGCCTGAGTTGCCAGAACTTGAGCTCTGACTGCGTTCCGCCGGCGCGGATGACTGATCGGTGGCTTTCGAGGAACTAGCTCGACGTGACTCAGGTGCAGATACTTGTTCAGCGGCCGTGACGACTGCCGCCGATTTCGGATCGTAGGCGACTCCAATCGTAGGACTTTGGATTACCACTGCGTTGCCCGCGGCACCAGCAATTGCTAATGGTACCGCCGCAGTCACGCTAGCAAGGGACACTTCTGGAGGCAGTGATTCAGTGGTAGGAACCGCTTTCAGCAACGGCTGAAAATCAGGCACGGAGACCGCAGAAGCGGGAGTCACCGATGAATCGCTGGACGGTTGCGTAGAGGATTGCGAGGACTGTGGCGGAGCATTGCGGCCGTACGGCTCGGTGACCAAATCGGGCAGGGTGTATCCGTTCAAAACCGGTCGCGGAACAGGCAACTGCGGACAATCTGGATTGGTCGCATCGTAGAAACGTGACCGTGGATCGGGCGTTACCTGAAAGGCCGGCATTTGCGCCGGGATGCAAGCAGATTTCTCTTGAATGATTTGATAGGAATCGCGGTCCGCTGCTGTACGATAACGCGCGCGGGTACAACCAAGTGTAAAGACAGCAATTAATGAAAATGACAAGCAAAGTGCGAAACGCATGGAGGTTGGCGGGAACCCATTGAAGCGGAATCGAACGGCACGCACATTGGATTGGGGCAAGCATTACGCGAATCTATGCTTTCATGATCGGTTGAATTTGTAGCGATTCTCCGGTCTGTACTTGAGAATCCGGTTGCTCGGCACTGCGGCGGTGCGCGTTAGGCAAGGTAGGAAGAGTTTAACGGCGCTCGGGTTGCCGCGATGCAAGCAAAGCAGAATGATTGTCGCACAATTGTCCCAATTGTTGCTGCCACAATTGGGACAATTGTGCGACACTCAAGCATGACTCGAAAGCAAAATTCTATCGAAGCATTAGATATATGGGTTGGGATTTTGGGTTTTCGTGTGCCACTGGCGTGCCAGTGCAAACGAAGGAGTTTTTGTTCACAACAAAAAGTCTCCCCAACACAACGAGTATAACACGAGAGCGATCGAAGTTGGACGGCATCAACTACGATCGAGTTGGATGATGAGTCAGTGGCTGCAGCGGTATTGTTGAGTCAGTGGCTGCAGCGCATTGGATCGCGTTTGCTTATCCCGGCCTTATTACTTCGACAGCTTTGCGCAAAAAAAAGCATTGGCTCGACCACCGTTGTTGAGAATCGACACCTTCGTTTGCACTGGCACGCCAGTGGCACACGAAAACCCGAATACTCAACCCTAAAATTTAAAATATGCTTCGTCGCAAGTTAACTTTTGGAGTGACTGTTTTATTGTCGCACAATTGTCCCAATCGTAGCTGCCACAATTACGACAATTGTGCGACACTCAGCACTAAGCCAGGACTTCGCGAATGGGATCAATATGTTCGACTCCCACCAGTTTTTGGTCGAGCCCACTGTAGAAATAGGAGAGGCGATTCGGATCGAGTCCCAACTGATTTAAGATCGTCGCGTGCAGGCGTTTGACATGCATCGGTTTCTCAACCGCTGCCGATCCAAGTTCATCGGTCGTCCCAACACTCACGCCCCCTTTGATTCCACCGCCAGCCATCCACATCGTAAAGCCGTATGCATTGTGATCGCGTCCCGACCCTTTGGCGTATTCGGCTGTGGGTTGACGACCAAACTCACCGCCCCACACGACCAAAGTCGAATCGAGGAGGCCGCGTCGTTTGAGGTCCTTTAGTAGCGCTGCGATGGGTTTGTCAGTCGCGCCGGCATGCCGATTATGATTGACCTCCAAGTCGCCATGTGCATCCCAATTATCATCATTGTGGGCTCCCCCACTGTACAACTGAATGCACCGAACTCCGCGTTCCACCAATCTACGTGCGATTAGGCAGCGTCGCCCAAAATCCTGCGTCTTGGCTTCATTGACACCATACAGCTCCAAGGTGTCACTGTCTTCTTTACTGAAGTCAACCGCTTCGGGCGCGTGTTCTTGCATCTTGTAAGCCAGTTCATAGCTGGCGATCCGCGCGGCCATGTCGTCATTGTCTGGGTGGTTGGCAAGATGCCGCTGGTTGATTGCATGGATCGAGTCGAGCATCTCACGTTGCACGGGTCGGCCAACACTTGCGTGGGGCTGTAGATCCAGGATGGGGCTTCCTTGGCTACGCAACACCGTACCTTGATAAGTGGCTGGCATGTAGCCGCTCGACCAGTTCTTCGCTCCGCTGATCGGTCCACCTTTGGGATCAAGCATCACGACGAACCCTGGCAAGTTCTCGTTAACGGTCCCCAACCCATAGTTGACCCACGACCCGAGGGCTGGCGAGCCGCTGAGGATTTTCCCCGAGTTCATCATCAACATGGCTGAACCATGAATGGGCGAATCGGCGGTCATGGAATGCAAGAAAGCGATATCGTCAACACACTCACCCAAGTTCGGAAATAGGTCACTGACCCATTTGCCGCACTCACCGTACTGTTTAAATTTCCACCTAGGTTCAACCACACGACCGCCAGTTCGGTGTCCGCCCCGTCCAAAGGTCTTCACGTCGACCGTCTTTCCATCCATACCGATCATGTTCGGTTTGTAATCGAAGGTGTCGATATGACTCGGCCCGCCGTACATGAACAGGAAGATGATGCTCTTGGCTTTGGGTGCGAAGTGAGGTGGTTTGGCAGCCAAAGGATTAGCGCGATTCTCACCACCTTGAGCCAGCTTGGACCATGATCCGTCCGCCGCCATCATCGAAGTGAGCGCAACAGCGCCGAAGCCGCCGGCACTCTGCCACAAAAATTCGCGGCGTAAACGTCGACAGAAAGATCCGTTGGGTTTGTCCAGAGACATGGCTCGAGTCCTACTTGATTCACGGTGTGCCTCGACGCTGTGTCGCGGCAGTGGAACACTAATCGATGTACATAAACTGATTCAAATTCAATACGACCAGGCACATCGCTTGCCGTGCCGCATTTTCAGCCAATCCATTTTTCGCTTTCAAGCGAGCGACCAGGTCCTTCAGTTCCGCAACGTCCTCTCGCGATCCTTCGCGTCCGGTGGCCAATTCAAGGCACCTCGATGCTTGCGCGTGCAGGTCCGTGCCCACCTCGCGTTCAATGCGTGTGAGCAAAGCTGCGGCTTGCTCCTGCATCCAATCGCTGTTCAACATGCTGAGCGCCTGGGCCGGTTGGGTCGTCAGAAACCTGGCTTCGCAAGTCGTGTCGGTATCTGGGAAATCAAATGCGCTGAGCATAGGTACAGATAACGAACGCTTCACATGAATGTAAACACTCCGTCGAGCCTGTTCGGCGGCGGTTGATTTACCCCAGCCATTTCCTGGCTTCGACTGACTTGCCAATACCTCAGCGGATAAGGTTGGGTACATGCTTTCGCCGTACTGTTGCTCGTTAAGCTGTCCCGTGACGGCCAGCACCGCATCGCGGATTTGTTCCGCACTCAAACGTCGCACATTCTGGCGCCAGAACAGATCATTGCGAGGATCTTGCGCGAGTGCTTTTTCATCTGCCATGGAACTCATCTGATATGTATTCGACAACAGGATCATGCGACTCAAGCGCTTGAGACTCCAATCGTGTTCCATCAGATCCGTGGCCAGGTAATCGAGCAGTTC
>JANRMD010000049.1:0-19392 GCA_033761895.1 Pirellulaceae bacterium
GCGTTGAAACTGCCGAGAGTCCCCTCGATGGCTTCTCCCTTGGCATTGATGATTTGGCCAACTGCTTCACCGTTTCCGTCTGGCAGGTGCCCGTCCCATTCCCGCACTTCGAATCGTTCCAATCGAAAGACGGATTGGTAGTTCTCTTGACTATGGTTGGAGAGTTTTACGAAGCTGCCGGGTTTGGCTTTGTCGGACTTTAGTTCCAAGCTCTCAAGCAGCTTTCCGTTCAGTGTTGAGACGGCAGCCAGTCCAGCGGTTTGATCGAGGTACACGACTAAATTCAACCGGTTGTTCTCACCTGCGTAGTCGGAGATGAGAGCCACGTCAGCGTTGCCGCCCACTTCGCGGACCATCGCCAAATCTCCATCCCAGATTTCAAGTCGCACAGCAGCATCGTTGTCACCACCTTTGGAATCCTTGCCGCATCCAAGCGATAGCACAAAGTCAGGTGTTCGCGTCCACGAGAGCGCAAAACGCACTTCGCATCTGTCGGGCAG
Organism: Pirellulaceae bacterium; assembly: GCA_033761895.1. Taxonomy (GTDB): domain Bacteria; phylum Planctomycetota; class Planctomycetia; order Pirellulales; family Pirellulaceae; genus Aureliella. Next base: position 501 of record JANRMD010000049.1, read on the forward strand.
ATGGACATCGCCGATGATGCAAGCCCCGGCTTTCGACGTTGAGATCGATCCGGCTTCGAAAACCCAGTCTTCAGGTTTTTCGGTGCTTTGCCAATCTACGCCCGTTCGAGGACCACTATATACGAGGCGTCCCGCAAAACTTGAGTCGCTGAACTCGCGGAGCATCGCGCGCGGGAACGTGACCTCGCCCAAGGAAGGCGACTTTACCGTGACGGACTTGTCATCCATTTTGAGCAGTTCACCGGACAGGGAATGACCGCCGGACAAAATGAAGGTTTGCTTAGTCGGTTCGCTAGCTTGGTTGCGATCGAGTTGATCGATCGAGCGGATGGCGCCAATTTCCAATTCAATGGGGGTCTTGAAGGTGGGGCTTTCGATCGCCACACTACCCGTGGATGAGTTGTTGGCCATGGCTCCGGCGACGAAGCCACCATCCTTTAGACGCACGCGGACTTGCGATTCTGCGTAGCCAGCCTTGACCAGCCCGATTAAAGCCAAGGCAGCAAACGCCACCCACTGTCGCCATGAATGCATATTGATCGCTCTCAAATTATCGCTCGTAGATCGGTAGGAATTTATAATTCAATGCAAGTGCCAGCAGCGCCATCGATGTGCTATTGGGCAGTCCGAGTTGGCCTTGAAAGCTGCCATCAGCATTTTGCACGGCTTTAAGCTGTCGGATGAGCGAGCGATTCCACTTTTCCCAGGCTTGCAGGTCGGCTTGGAAAAGTGCCTGCGCTTGATAGTATCGCGAGTATTCAGGATAGCTCGACGTCTCGTTCAAATTCGAAGTCACATACTTTTCTACCGAGGTGTATTGCTTCAGGTCTTTGCGTTTGGCGATGCTAAAGACCAAGCAGGCGATGGATGAACGAGCAATCGATTCACCGAAGCCGCTCAAGCCACCGGAGTATCCGACGATACCATTTGTGCCTGTCATCGAAGAAAAGTACTGGATGGCTTTATCGATGGCTTTGTCTGGAACTTCGATCCCAGCGTTCCGTGCCGCCAGCAAACCCATCAACACAGCGCCTGCAACCGAAGTGTCTGCATCGCGAGCGGAGGGGGAATAACGCCAAGCGCTGTAGGGGTTCTTGGCCTGCGATGTGATGGCACAGCGCACACCCAACTCGAGCGCTTCACCCAGACTACGCTGACGGTCACTGGTGGCTCCATCGGTCCAAAGGTCTGTCTCATCCACTGTGCCATAGGCCTCGGCGAGTGCCAGCATTGCAAAACCATGGTGATACATGCTATTGCCCATGTAGCCCGTCGACTTATCTTGCGAGCGTACGATGCTGCGCAGCGCCTTGCGAATTGCCGAGCTGTAGGGGCCGAAGTTGGGATCTTCGCCGGATGCCAAAAACGCCAGCAAGCCCAAGCCTGTTGTCCCGGGGCCTTGTTCGCCACCTGCCCATGTGCCTGCCTCACTTTGGGTGTCCACAAGGTACTTCAAGCCGCGTTCAGTCATTTCGCGAACTTCGCGCGGGACTACGTCGCCTTGTGGTACCGATACACCCTGCAAACCAGCTGGTTCCTCTACGTCTCCAGTTGCCTGTTGTGCACGAGTTTCCGCGACGAACAACAAGGCCAGGCAGAACGCAACCAGGGATGATTGAAGACGCATAAGTCGATTGAACATCGTATAAAGTCTAGCTCTGGAATTTAAAATCATCGGTCAAACATCTGCACGATGGGGGCGTAACGGTCTCGCAAGGACTTGAGCGCCTTCATTTGATCTTTGTCAAACAGCTTCTCAAGTTCAGCTTCGGGGACTTTGGCAAGCTTCGCGTAACCGACATAAGTTTCGAGCCCTTGCTGCGGCTGGATGGCTTTCAATTTCTGTGCGTCCATCAGCTCGATCAGCTTTGTGCGCTGTTCCCCGATCAACGGCAAGCTCTCTTCAATTGTACTCACTGTGGTCAGAACCATCGCATGGTAGCGACGCTCAAGCTGCTCGGCGAGCAACCGCTTGTATTCCTCGACCTGGGCCGCATCCAGGGTGCTCGACATGACCTTGGCAAACAGGGATTTTTCATCAAAGAGTCCGGCACTGAGGCGAGTGGTCAGCGGACTAACGACGTTCCAAGCTTCCTGGACCGCGTTTTGGTTTTGTTGATCAAGTCCCTTGGTCGCTTTACGAGCCTTTTCGACATCGTGGAAAAAACGATTCACGTCCCCCGCAGCCGCCAGCTTTAGCTTGGTGGCCTGCTCGTCGGTTAAGCGGCATTGCTCACGTAGCTGAGCTAATTTCTGTTCGGCTTGATTCTGAAGGCCAAGCCGAATGCTGGCTTCGGTGCGTCCGTTGTAGAGCCACGATTGAATCCAGTCCTGCTCTTGGGCAAACACGCAATTGGAAAAAACGAGCATGCACAGCAGTGCGCATGTACGAAAGACTGCTTGGAAATAATTGTCCACGACTACCTTGTTCACGATTATATGGACGCCATGTTTGGATTTACTGTGCAATGAAGATCGCTTCTTGACCATCGTTAAACATCTCAAACTGGAAATCGGCTTTCTGCATTCCATCCAATATCTTTCGTTGAGTGGCGGTCAGCGCCTTTAACACCGGAGCGGGCAAGTTGGGAATGTAGGCCTGATTCTGGAAGTAGAACGTCGCTTGCATCTTCTGTATGCCAGACCATTCCGTGAGCGACTTCGCCAATTCGTCGCGCTGCGTGTCATTCAGACTCAATCGATCCTCAAGCACCGAAACGATACACTGAGCGTTGGCTTGTCGCCGAAAAGCCTCACGTTCTTTGACGTGCTTCTCATATTCGGCGAGTTGCTCGGGTTTCAGTATCTCTTTCAGTTTAGTCTTGTAGGCCGTGGTCACTCTTGAGGACGCCTCCACGGGATTGTCGGGTTGCATACCCACGTTACCGCCTGCAAACACCCGAATTACGCCGGCTGCAAGATTGCCGGCTTGTTTTCCGGCAGCCGCTTTGCCCTTGACCCATTTTGCATCGAGGGATTCGAGTTGCTTTAACTGCTCATCATCGAGCTTGCACACACGTCGAATGAGTGCGTTATCTACCGCGACTTTGGAAAGCAGCTTCGATGCTTGCGGATCGCCTTCCATGCCAACTGCAAACATTTGCACCGCACCGACAGCGACATCCACGCCTTCTTCGATCATCGCTTCACCGACAATCTGAACCGCTTGGACGGCAACACCCGCAGCCTCTTGGACCTCCCCGTCTTGAATTTCTACGGCCTGTGCTGCCGCCTGACCTTCAACGACCCGCACTTCGACGACTTGCGCTGCCGCCACTACCTGCGGCTCCTGCGCCGGTTTGGGTTCTTCAGCCACCTTGGGCTCTTCTACCGGCTTGGGATTTTGTACGGGCTTGGGCCCTACGTCCACTTGCGCATGGGCGGTGGGGCAGATCACCAAGCTCGCTGCTAAGCTGATTGGCAGGCAAATCGCGAAGCAAACTGGCAGCAAGCACGGAAATCGCAGCAAGCGGGCTCGAATCATTGCTGGAAGAAACATGTCACTCTCCTTGCCAAATCCCAAGCCGTTGTTGCATCAGCCGGAACGCGCCAGCGTCCGGTTCTCGGCACAACCGGAGGCTAGCGCCTGCCGGCTGATCAAATCACGCCTGTTCGACAACTGGCTGATTACAGCCCATTCTCCAAGCGATTGAAGTACTCGTCCAAACCAGCGCGAAACTCTTCGGGCATCACACGGCTTACTTCACCCGTCGCTTGCGAGACATCGCGATGCTCACGTTTTTCGTTTTGATTCAAACCGGTACCGAGCAAAGCAAGGGCTGAATCTTGAGTCGTGCCGCTTCCACCACCACCAGGTGAGGTTCCGCCGCCACCGCCGCCGTTGGGATTGATGCGTTTGCATTGCAGCAGCAATTCAATGGCTTCGGTTTCGGCAGCAATTGCCGGCGCGCCGGTTTGTGGCAAGGCCAGTGTCTTTTCCGCGTCGAACATCACATCGCTAACTTGGCTGAGCAACGCGATCTCTTTCGGGAATCGCTTATCGCCATCGGGCAACTCTTGAATCTTGGTAACCACAGCTTTGGTACGATCGTTCAGCCCATGTTGAGTTTCGCTGAGCTTATTGGCTTCTTCCAAATGTTTCTCAGCGACCAAGCCCGCTTTGGCTTGCTCAGCCACGCGTGTGGCCTCGCGGAGGTTGACTTCCCCTTCGAGGATTTGCAGCACTTCGAGAATTAGCGAAGGTGGCAGAGCGTCGGAAGTTTTGCATCCAGGGCAGCTACCACTACATGCTGGATCGACCAAATCCTCGGCCCAGCGGTCGAGCGTATCTGACCAATACTCGGCTTGAGCGATCGACATACCATGTTCTTTCGGCAATTCTTCGCTGATCAACTTCATCGCATCGGTTACTTCCGACTTGCGCATATCGTCGAGCACCACTTTGAATTGATTCATACGTCGACGTTCAAAGTAGCTCTGCATGTCGTCCATGATGTACGAAACAGTTTGGCTGCTCTTTTGCTCGATATCCGCAAGATCTTTGAGCAACTGCGTATCGGCTTTTTCAACCTTTGCTGTTTGACCGAACAACGCGTCGATACGGCTGCCGATACGTTCGGCAACTTGGTTCTGCTCACGCGAGGCAGACTTCAGCCGCTTGACCAGTGTGCTGCCTTCCATGTTGGCGAGCAGTGTATTCAACTCGTCTGCAATCTTTTCAAATTCGGCCAATAGGTCCGCTTGCTCATAGACAGCTTGATCGACGGTCGAGTCTTCTGGCTTGTCCTCTTCTTCATCCTGCTTGGGTTTGGGTTTGGCTGGCCCAGCCAAAGTGGTCTTGGGAAGTGTCAAGCGACTTCCGTCGTACTTCTTCTTGGTCGCTTCACCTTCGGCCGCTTTGTCATCCGGTGGTTGCAACGAGGATTCCATATCGGAGATCGATGGCATCTTGGGTTTGTCGGAAGCGACCATCTTCGATTCGTCCGCTGGCTTGCCTGAACCGCCAGCCGAATTTTTGTTTTGACCGGCTGATGGTCCCGATGGCTTGGCCTTGCCGCCTTGGCCAGCACGAGCCAGTTTGGTTTCAGCGGCTGCTTTACCTAACAGGTCCGATACGCCAGGCATACGATTGGACGAGATATCGTTCAGGATTTGAAGCATCTCAGCCCAACGATCCAAGTGTCCAACACCAATCTCTGGGTTACGAGCGGCTTGACGAAGCAATTGTTCACCCGCCTTCGATAGTCCAGCTAAGCGGCGGCCGTTGTTGGCCTCCGCGCCAGCTTGAGTTCGCAGTTGCTCGCGCATTTCATCGTCAGCAAGTTGTTCGGGAGTCATCTCACGCAGCTTCTTGTTGGTTTCGTGTAGCTGCATTTCGCGATCGCGAACATCTAGCGATGCGCGATGCCATTTGCTCAATTGGTCCGTGATCCACACAGCGTGTTCTTCAGGAGTCAACACGAACAGAATGTGTGGAGGCGAGTAAACTCGCGGGCGGCCGGGCAAGTAATCTTCCACCCACAAACGAACTTCAATCGGTTGGGGATCGATGCCCAATTGTTTAGCGGAGAATGTAGCTGGTGATTGAATCGAAGATTGGTCAGGACCGCCAGCTCGCAGTAGCTTTTCACCCTTAGCAGGCTTTTCCAGTAACTTGTCATCCAGACCGCGCCAAGAGATACCGATGTTCTTCACACCGAAGTCATCAGCCGCCAAGGCGCTGAAGTTGAGTTGCTCGCTATCGAGCACTACCGCTTGCCGAGGCAATTCTTGGGATGCGATGGAAGGCGCTTCGTCGACAACGGGAGTCACTGCCAAATCAAATGGCTCACGACCAGCCAAGCCATCTTTATCACGCCATTGCAATTTCAACTTGTCGCTTTTCTCGGCGACAGCTACTTGGGCTGACGAGAACTTGGCTGCTTCAACGGCAACGGTCTGATCATTGATGGTGGCCGAGTCGAGCTCACGTGAAGCAACCGCTTGCACCGTGGCTGTACTGCCATCCACAACCGCCAACGTACCGCCTCGCACATCGCGATCGATGGGCTCTGTCAATTGCAGATAATCTGGCAGTTTGACTTGTGCCATCGCTTCGATCAGTTCTGGACGCATCTTGGGTTCGATTTCGATCGACTGGCTAAAGTCGCCAATCTTCAACTGAGCAGTAACGGTCTGTGTTTGTGGTGGGATAGTAAACTGATATCCATCGTCGGTGAGGTCGACTTTGATATCCGGCAAGCCAGCCAGTGACAATGCGGCGGAGTTCGGTTGCCAGCGACTCTTTTCGTCCAATTTGACTGGCAAGGTCATCGCTTCACCGTGCGGAACAACGATATGCGAAGCCACAGGTTGAATGGTGGTGAACGTGTATCGCGGAGTATTGCGCCAGGGGGTCATCAGTCGAGCCCAAGCGTTGCCAGTGGCAGCGGGCGAAAATGCGGCCAGTGCCAAAGCAGTTACTGCCGAACCAACCACGACATACGACCAAGTCTTGACTCGGGACAGCGGGGCGGCCTCGTTGAGATTACGTTTCTTGGCCGCATCCGCCACTTGAGCGATCGCAGCAGCACACAGGGTCCGCGAACGCGCTTGCTCTTGATCGCTCTCGGCCAGTTCGATCACGCTGAGCAGTTGATCGCCGATGTTTGGCTCCCTAACTCGAAGCAGCTTCGCCAATTGATCCAGTCGACGATGGCGCCAGACCCAGCGATGGAAAGCCCAAGGTATCGCTAACCAACAGGCCAGTGTGGCAGCGAAGATTCCAAAGCGAATGGACTGGGGCGTGTCGATAAAGCGATCCACCGTAAAGACGACTAGAAATGCAACCAGCACACCAGCGACCGCAAATGTGAGCGACTCGAGCATCTTCGTCGACCACACGCGACTGCGGAATTGCTGCAGTTGCTCACGCAACGAATTCGGCACGCTCAACCGTTCCGCCAATCCACGTCCATCAGACTTTGGTACTGCACTCATCGATCGTTCCTTTTGGTTACCCCAGTAACATTACATTCAATCGTGGTCTAGATCATGCCCGCCATCTTACGCATCACCCAGAAAATCCCCAACATTGCTATTAGCGTAGCGGCAACGAGCGGGTGACTCCATAGTTGAACCCTACGAATCTTGGCTTGGGGCGTCGGTAATTCACTGATTGCCCTTACAATTTCTTCAACTTCCACATTTTGCAGGACTTTTCCCTTCGAAACGCGGGCCAATTCCTCCAAAACCTCTGGCCGAGCCGGTTTGCCGACTCGTTCCAACGTCGCTCCTTGGACGAATAGCTTTGTCTCAAGTTCCGCGCCGTTTTCTTTGCAACGCACCGTAACTTGATGTGGTCCAGCTTCGTGCGGTGTAAAGGATCCGGCAAACGCACCCCATTCATCGCCACTGCTTGTCATCGAAACGGTCTCGACGCGCCCCGACGGAGCCGCAATGCGCGCGGTTACTTCACCCTTGCTCAGCGGCTCGCCACTCTTCTCCATCACGTTGACGCTTAGTGAGACTGTTTGCCGAACTTGAGGTTGTTCAGGCGAATAATAGAATCGCATCGATTCACCCTTGGCCATATTCCGTTGATAAGCCATCCAGCGAACGACTTGGCCCCAGAATCGATAGTGGTACAAGTCTTCAACTCCGCGACGCCAACGCCAGGCACCATCGGTTCCCATGAACAGAACCTTGCCGGCACCGTAAGTCCGCGTCACTAGCAACGGAATGCGACCATACTCGTTCGCAGATTCTTGATGCACTGCCAAGACGTCCGTCCCCGCCTTGGCTCGTGTCACGGCCGTGTGCCATTGAAAGCCCGGCAGGTTCTCCCAGACTTGCATATTGTCGTCTTGAGTATCAGCCAGTTTGGTCAACAAACTGCGACGACCTAACTCGGTCAACGCAAAGTGACTCGGCGTCCGCGAGCCCCAACCTACGGGTTGAGATTCGTCATACACCACCGGTATCAGTGGATCGAGCGGCGAGTCCACAAGGGATAGTTGATTGCCTTGCATGCCTGGCATAAACACCAAACCACTGGCTTGCTGTTCGACCAAGCCTTTTAACAGTCGACATTGCTCTTCTGTCAGCTGGCCTTCTTCAATTCCAACATCACCTAAGAAGACAACGTCATACTTCGAAAGCTCTTCAAGTGCATCGGGAAAAGCTTGAATGTAGTCGCGATTGCCCCCACCTACTTTGCTCAAACCTGGATGAAACAAAAGACAGGAGACTTCTACACCGGGATCGCGAGACAGCGCATTGCGCAGATAGCGATACTCCCAACGTGGCAATGTCTCAATCACCAAAACCTTAAGTTTCTCTTCACGAATCGCAATCGGAGTCGTCTTGGTATTGTTCTCCGTCAAACGCTCTTCGCCATGTGTTGGCACCGTCAACGTTAAGGTGTAATCGCCAACTGAGTCCGGCTTCCAAACGATTGCATCGGTGGTTCGTCCCATCGCTGTAATTTTGACATCTTGCGTCACCCGAGTTCCCTCAGCGGTGGTCATCACCACTTGAGCCACATGATCGCGCGGCAGCGAACTCTCAATCGTGAACGGAATACGCACCGCTTTCCCAGCCACCCCAAACGTCGGCACGTCGAAGCTTAGTAACTCGACATCAGGCAATCGCGATTGACTGCCAACCGGCACAGCGAAGATCGGCACTTGATCCAAGCGCATTCGCATCGCCATTTCAACAGGAGGCGGTCCAGTGTTCCAATCACCATCCGATGCCATCACGACGGCCCTTAGGTTTGGATGGTCTTCACGAGCTTGTTTGAGCGCGGCGTGCAGGTCGCTTTGATTGTTGGAGTCTCCGGTGGCAAATGGAGTCAACACTACCTTCAGTTGGGAGCCGACATCCTTCCACGCCTCTTCTTGCATCAAGCCTGAGATCGCTTGTTCGCGCGATTGCAATGTTCCAGAGGTCGCGTCGCTCAAACCCACGTCGCGCGTCGACATACTCAGCGATGCATCACCAAGTACAACTACAGTCGGTTGTTGGTCCGGCAGGAATTGTTCAACCGATTCGGGCTGATTGAGTAGCACCACGGCAAAACCGACCATGGCGATTCGCAATAACTCTAGCCACAGGATCTGACGTCGGAAGCCGCTGCGCTGCCACGCAACGAAACTCAGACCACATACGATCGCCATCGCCACGATCGAGATCAACATCGTGCCCGTGGTCCATTGAAAGCTCAAACTAGTCTGCGTCATGTTGAACGATGAACTTCCAAATGAGACCGAATCAATGTGAGTTATGAACCTTAATCCGCATCGGCGAAGAAAGATTCCTAGACAATGGCAAGTCGAAAGCTCCCACCATTGTAACGTCAACCCACCCTCGGCGCGCGAAGAAAACGGAATTTGTAACTTGGGAGCATCGTAGCCAACCAAACGGTTCAGACAATCCGTCTAATGGCGTTGAATTTTCCGGAGCGGCGGTCTTTCGAGCTGATTCTCTTCCCCAAGCCTGTTGGTGGATTTGGATTTGCGACTTTTGGGGGTCGAAAAACGAGATTTTCGAAAAGTCAAATCAAAATCTGCAAGGTGTCCAGTGGGTCGCATTGCCGGATGCGACATGCACGGGTGGGTCGCATCTGCCGGATGCGACATGCGCGGGTGGGTCGCATCTGCCGGATGCGACCTGAGATTGGTAGCTCAGTTTATTCCAAGTCTAAGCTGCGGCAGATAAATGAGCTGTAGAGAGTAACCGGTGAGTTGGCGTTGCAGAGCGATAACGTGCGAGTGTCAGCTTGTGCAGCGGCGAAGTTTGACCAAGTCTTGAGTGCGCTGGCTACAATTTAGGCTGGCTACAATTGGGACAATTGTGCGACATTCAAGGTGGGATTAAATGCATTCATCATGGAAAATCCACTTAGGCGTCGCGGTGTGTGGTTGGCTAACTGTGATGTTGTTGCGTTCCGTTCTATTGGAAGCTGGCGACATCAGGCTGTTGTCACTATTCGCCGGTCTAGCCGTTGTTGTCACGCTTCACTCGGGTTTCTTCTTTTACGTACTAATGGACTGTTTGGATGCGCGAACAAGTAGGCATCAACTATCGCTGTACCCGGGGGTGTTTCGCGTCAAAGAACTCCCAACAAATGACTCCTCTACTTTCTGTGCCAAGGGCGCACGCATTTGCGTTGGGGACTATGGATGGCAGGCAGAAGCGCCTGATACCAGTGAGCTGATCTATCTGCAGGGTCTAAACGAGGACTGGCACGTAGTTTGGTACGCTGGCTTCGCATCGAATCAGCTTGAGTACATCTGCGATAAGCCAGAGAATCAGCTCGATCGGAGAGCTTGGCAGAACGATCAGAAGAAATGTCCTTTTGTTGTAAGCGTAAAGATCCCCAACATTGACACTTACGGGATGCCTCGGACGTTTGAATGGATACTGGGCGGGTATGTTCCTGAGCATAAATTGAAGAGATGAAGAATGGGAGAATGTCGCACAATTGTCCCAATTGTAGTCAGCCCCGCTTTGCCACTCCCGCTTCATCCGGCAGAGTGCGCGCCACCAAGACCCACAATGCCCCCAACACTGCGGTTCTGCGGCTTCGGTGAGTCAACTTGCACAGTAGCGAAGTTTGACCAAGTCTTGAGGGGAGTGGCTACAATTGTGCGACATTCAGCGTGTTGATGGGGGCTAGGTCGCTTGCGTTCCACTGGGTCCGTCGGCATCAGCTAGCACTTCGCTCACGACATTTGCGAGCTCGTCATCAATCGACTCAGCCGGTGTGGCCTCGGCGGCGGGCGCGCTCGCTTCGCGACTGTTGCGTTGCTGCTCGAACTGCAACAACTCGCGTTGCAAGATACTTAACAGCGTTTGCAACAAAGCCACCACCATCGGACCGACGACGATGCCAACCGGTCCAAGAGCTTGCACGCCACCCAGCACGCTGAGCAGCGCTAGCAACGGATGTAGCTGCGATTGACCATGCAGCACAAAGGCTTTGACCACGTTATCGATCGTGCCTACTACCAAGACACCCCAGCAGGCCAGCGCGATCGCCGCTGTCGGTCGATTTTCAAAGAAGGCGAGATAACAACAAACGGGAATCCAGACCACGGCCGGGCCCACAAACGGCACCAGTGCAAACATGCACGTCAACATGATCAGCAACGGCAAACTATCCATACCCGCAAAGTAATAGCCAACACCTGCGGTTAAGCCCTGCACCAAAGCTGACAATAATGTTGCCAGCACTACAGCTCGACTGATCCGATCAAACTCCAGCAACAACTCCTCTTCATAGCGATCATCCAGCGGACTGAGGTGCATCATGTTCTTAATCATGCTCGGCCCATCCAAGAAGAAAAAGAATGTGGCGACTATCAAGATCACCCCACCAAAAATCGTGCGTACCAAGAACGAACCTGTCGCCCCGGTCAGCGACACCAAACGTGGCTGCAGGAACTCAATAATCTGAGCGGTGGTTTCTTTGATCTGATCTTGAGTCGGGTTGGCTGCTTCTTTTGCGAACGCCAAGTAGGTGCCACCCAGCAAATCGGTCTTAAGCGCTGTGTACTGCTGCGAGAGCTCAACAGCCGTCTTTTGAAAGCCCAATTCTTCGTCGGCAGGAGCGGCAATGCTGTTCGCGAGACTTAGGATTGAATCGAATTTCTCGTCGAACTCCCCACCCTTAGCGGCCCTTACTTCTGCGCGAAAACTCGCAAACGTCTCCGCTACTTTTTTGCCCAGCTTGGTTACCGTCTCATCGGTAGCGGAGATTGTACCATCCGCTTTGCGCATGATCTCATCCACGTCCGCTTTGGCGGCTCGCAGGGACTCTTCGTAATCCAGATGCAACCCCAACGAGTCGCGAACTTGCGTTAGACCGATGCGAATTCCAGACGGTGAAACTTGCGAAAGCAGCTTAACGCCCTGAACGCTGGCCGCAGTGACCACCACGCCGATTGGCAGCAAGACACTGAACATGATCAGAAACGTGGTAATTGCTGACGCCACTTTCTCTCGCTGGCCTGTTTTCATCAGTACCCAGCGATGCAGCGGATGGAATACGACCACCAAAACCGCAGCCAAAAACACCGGTACGAAAAAGCCCACCATCACGTTGTAGAACAACAATCCGATGACAATGATGATCGCAATCAATGCCGCAAACGATATCAGTCGACTCATATTTCGAGTTTCAAGCTGTATAGTAGTGTTCGAGTAGTCGTGCAGTACTTCGCATTAAATAGCAAAGTCTTGGGAAACGCTGATCGAAGGACGTGTCCCGCAGTCCGCATAGTTTACGCGAAAAGAGCCCGCCATGTCTGCGGGGCTACTTGAGGCTGCTATCGAGTCGTAGGATGGGACCATCTTTCCCGTCCTTAACCTCTATGAAGTTGAATTCCTTAAGTTGGATTCCTTTGCGGGCAATACTTGGAGCAGATCAACGCACCAATGAGTATTGGTTAATGCATAATGGAAAATGCAAAATGGACCTAGGCTCCCAGGCAGGATGCCTAGGCTACGTGAGAGCAATTTAGAGGCAGTTGCCAAGCAAATCTGCTAAGGCCCCAACTAGATGCGGAAATTGAAACTCGAAACCCTCGGCAGCTAACCGTTTAGAAACCACGTAGCGACCGTACAAGGCCAGCTCGGGATCGGTACGAAGTATCCAGTGGGCTCCAAGCCGTACCATCCATTCCGTTGCTGGTAGGCCGATGGGCATGCCGACCGCTTTTCGCAACTGGGCGGCGAATTCACGTTGCGATACGGGATTGGGTGACGAAGCAATGTAAACTCCGTTCAGGTTCGAGTCCGTGATACCGCGTTCGAACAGTCGATTCAAATCCAACTCATGAATCCAGCTCATCCCTTGTCTTCCGGAGCCGATGGTCCCGAACAAGCCTAATTGTGCGAGTCGCTTCATCTTCGCAAGTGCGCCGCCACCGGCGCCTTGATCGCGTCCGATCACGAAACTAGTCCGCAGGACAACACCGCGTTGTGTAGGCAAGACACTTTCACGAAACGCCTCCTCCCAAGCTCGCGCCACAAACGGTGCTAGGCCATATCCAAACGCAGACTCCTCTGTGCAGACCGCTGCCGGTGGATCACCGTAAATATGTGCTGTACTCATCTGCAGCCAAATGGGCGGCGGATTCTGAACATTGCGAACCGCCATACCCAGCACACGTGTCGCCTCGACGCGAGACCTCAAGATTTCGTCTTGATGTTCAGGCGTCTTGATGCAATCTACCGTTCGCCCAGCCAGATTCACAAGCGCGACCGCTCCGTCCAACTCCCTTTGCCAATCACCTACCTCGCGCCCATTCCACAGAGCTTGTCGCCAGGGTCCGACCGCTTGCGTCGGCTTGCGAGAGATCAGCACACATTCGAATCCCAAGTTCAACAAATGCCTTGCCAGTGAGACACCCAGAAATCCACTTCCACCGGCGATGACCACTTTGCCATCGCGATTCGAATTACCCATGAACCGAACTTTCTGCGAGTACCCTTGCAAGCGGACGGCGTGCCTGTTGATTTAGTGTCCATGCAAAAGAATAACAGTTAGCCGCTGGGCGCTAGACCCGGTTTTTGTTCTGGTGCCTGGTAGCCGCCGCTGCCAAGCGGTGGTTAGTCACCGCTCAGCGTGTCCACCGTCTGGCGACGGTGGCTACACGGTGGCTACACGGTGGCTACACTGCAGGCCTCCGCGACAATTAGTCTGAGTTGAAACCGCATAACGGAGTTTTCAATAACGGACGATGCCCGATTGCTATCGCAGCGGTCAGCAATCACACTGAGACTTTACGAAAAACGTCCACCGAAATTAAAGTGACATGGCCAAATCGCGCATCGGACCATTTGCACTTGAAGCGCCCATGACGGCGTCGAAAAGTTCGGTCCAGGTTTTCCGAGCACTTCACTTGGAACAAAAGAAGCTTGCTGCACTGCGAGTTTTCCCTGTCCCTTTGGGCATGACACCGGAAAGCCGGGCTGCCTTTGCCAGTCAACTTGAGCAGTTGAAGCAACTGCGGCATCCCAGCATCGCGCGTTGTTATGGTGGTGGTTTTGACACACGCAACGCTTACTTAGCCTCGGAGTTGGTGGATGGCGATTCGCTGGACAAAGTCCTTGCGCGCCGCGATCGATTACCGTGGGAAACGGTCTTGGAATACAGTCAGCAATTGGCTGAAGCTTTGCAGTACGCGCACCAGATGGGATGGGTACATGGTCGATTGCGCCCTGAGAAGATCGTCATCAGTTCCGAAGGACGAGCCAAGATCTGCGATTTTCGCCGCGAAGCGATTACAGCCATGATGGGCGATGGACCACCTACGGTTCGTCAGCTTCTTTACACGGCACCGGAGGTTTTCGAGAACCAAGCAGCCGATGAAAAATCGGATCTGTATTCGATTGGTGCATTGATGTACGTGATGCTCACTGGCGAGCCACCGATTGCGGCGGCGACTACAGGGGAATTGATTGGCCGAGTTAAAACGGAAGTGCCTCCCAGCGCGAGTTCGAAGATACTCGACTGTCCCGTTTGGTTGAACGCGATCGTTGACAAGCTGCTTTCGAAGGACCCCAAGCAACGACCGTTCAGTGCCACAGCCCTTCAGCTTGCCTTCAAAGAGGCTCAGCGACGTCACGTGGAAGGGGTGGGTGTGCTTCAGCATGCGACCGCCGGCTTTAGCGCGTTGCAGATGGGTGCCAATCGCGAGGAAGCGGAGAGAGTCCTTGGCATCAAGCCCAAGAAAAAGCCACGTGAGTCAGATGGTGCATCGTTCTTCGAGCGCCCTTGGGTGTTGTTTGCTGGTTTTGCGATTGCGGTGGCGATTGTCGTTTGGTTCCTACTGCCGCTGAACGAAGATACATTGCGGAAACGAGCTGAAGTTGGGCTTGCGAGTTCCGACTGGATCAAATGGAACGAAGCCCGGGACACGTATCTGTACTCCATGGTTGAGAGGTTTCCTAGCGGCAAACATGCCGAGTGGGCGAAGGAGCAAATTGATTGGGTCGACATGCAGGAGGCTGAGAGGCAGATTGAACGCCGTCAACGTATGGGCATCACCCCCAAGTCCGAACCGGAACGGCGCTATATCGAAGCCAAATCGTTTGAAGATTTTGGCGACCGCCTGACCGCACTCGAAAAGTACCGTGGAATCGTGAAGATCCTTTCGGATGATGAGAACGATCGGCCTATCATTAACTTGGCAAGGCAGCGTCTACGCGCGATTGAAGCAGCGCCGCCTGACGCCAATCAACTTCAAAAGCTGCTGATCGCTAAACTAGAAGAAGCCAACAAGTTGTATGATGGCAGTGACGTTGTTGGTGCCAAACAGATCTGGGAAAGCATTGTTAACCTGTATGAAGGCAACCGGGATCTCACACCTCTCGTCTCCAAAGCTCAAGAGCGATTAGTCAACCTAAAGTCCTCTCCCTCTACGAACCCACCGAGGTAATCCATGACCCACAAAATGAATCGCCGAACATTGTTGCGTCAATCTGCGTTGGCTGGTACTGCATTCGTTGGAACGTCGTTGGCATGCGCCACTCGCTTAGGCTATGCCGCTGCGCCGCCAGCTTCGCAGATGCGATTTGGATTGGTGACCTATCTCTGGGGCAAGGATATGGAATTGCCCGAACTGCTCAAGAACTGCGAAGCGTCCGGCTTGCTAGGCGTTGAACTACGTACGGAACATAAGCACGGTGTTGAACCCAAGCTCTCCAATGAAGCCCGCGTCGAAGTTCGCAAGCGGTTCGCAGACTCGCCAGTAAAGTTGATTGGCTACGGATCGAACTGCGAATACCATTCTGACGACCCACAGAAAGTGAAAGACAACATCGAACAGACCAAACGCTACATCGAGTTGATGCACGATTGTGGCGGCAGTGGCGTCAAGGTAAAGCCGAATGGATTCCCCAAAGGCCTAACTCGCGAGAAGACGATCGAGCAGATCGGCAAGTCCTTGAACGAAGTTGCCGCTTATGGTGAAAAGTACGGTCAGAAGATTCGGGTCGAAGTCCATGGGGCTGGAACGAGCGAGTTGCCGGTCATTCGAGATATCTTCGCAGTCGCGAATCACCCGAACGTCTACGTCTGCTGGAACAGCAACGACGAAGATCTCAAAGGAGACGGACTGGACGCAAATTTCAAGATGGTTTCGAGCCGATTTGGTGACACTGTTCACGTCCGCGAGCTGAACATCGGTGATTACCCTTACGCAAAGTTAATGCAACTGTTCAATTCGATCCAGTACGACGGTTGGATCCTGCTGGAAGCGCGGACCGATCCGCAAGACAAAGTTGCCGCCATGACGGAGCAGCGATTGGCGTTTGAAAAATTGGCGCACGCCAAGGGATAGCCATGCTGGCGGTGCGCGTTTTCGGGTGGCTTGCAGTTCAGCGGCGCTTATGAGAAGCTGTTTCGAGTCTCAGAGCTCGGCGGTCTCTACGGACTACTATAGTACCTAGCGTCGCACGATTGTCCCAATTGTAGCTGCCGCAATTTGTGTCGTACGATTGTCCCAATCGTAGCTGCCGCAATTAGTGTCGCACGATTGTCCGAATCGTAGCTGCCACAATTGAGACAATTGTGCGACACTCAGCATTTCCTGTTTCAACCATTCGTTTCGATAAAGTGCGCAGAGAGATTCATTATGCCGCGTTCTATTGCTTTCGTGATTTTCGCCTTCTGTTTGACTTGGACTGGATTTTCGCATTCGGTCCAAGTGGCGAGGGCAGAGGATTTGGCGGCCATCGCAACTCGCTTGAAGACCGACTTGGCCTATATCTCTTCAGATGCATTGGCGGGCCGGGATGTTGGATCAGAGGGCATTGCCAAAGCGGGCGAGTACATAGCGAAACGATTTGCGGACTTGGGATTTGAGACGGACAAGTTTGATGGTGGACCCTATCAAGAGTTTGCGATTCCTGGTCCGGCGGCTCTTGGAGCTCCAGAGAAAAACCAACTGAAGTTCACTGGGGTTGATGGCCTGCCCGAATTGAAACTGGAAGGCAACTATTGTCCACTGTCGCTCGGTTCGAGCGGCAAGTTTGAAAGCGAAGTTGTGTTTGTCGGTTTCGGCATCACCGCTCCTGGACTCAACTACGATGATTACGCTGGACTGGACGTCGAAGGCAAAGTGGTGATTGTGCTGCGCCGCGAACCGCAGCAAAATGATCCGAAAAGCCGCTTCAATGGAACTCAAAATACTGAGTATGCATACTTCACCGCAAAAGAGCTGAACGCATCGCTGCACAAAGTTGCCGGGATGATTTTGGTGAACGATACACAGACTGCTGCCAGCCCGGCAGGGGATGCGATTATGCGAGTTGCCGAAGCCGGGGCCTCGCTGGCCAAAACGAAAGTGCCCACCATTTTCTGCTCGCGCAGCGTTATCGATCCACTGATCCAAAAGTCGACTGGAAAATCGCTCAGTGAACTGCAAGCGGAAATCGATTCAACCGGTGAGCCCAAGAGTGTTGTTCTGAAAGATGTTAAAGCCACCGGCGAAGTTGAAATCTCTTCCAAGGACATTATCGCTAGAAACGTTGTGGGCTTCTTGCCAGGCAAGGGCTCGCTGGCCGAAGAATATGTTGTCGTTGGAGCTCACTACGATCACGTTGGTATGGGCGGCATGGGTTCGTTGGCACCCGGAACAGTCGCAATCCATAACGGTGCCGACGATAACGGTTCTGGAACGACTACGATGCTTGAAGTTGCGCGGTACCTGTCGCTCGATAAGAGCGAGAATCGTCGCGGGATTATCTTCATCGCGTTCAGTGGCGAAGAGAGAGGCCTGCTGGGTAGCAAACACTACGTGCGCAGCCCGCGCTGGCCGCTAGAAAAGACTGTAACCATGGTCAATATGGATATGGTTGGCCGACTGACCGACGGTGGTTTGACCGTTTATGGAACCGGTACCGCTGAAGGCTTTGATCCGCTAATGGATAAGCTGAATGAAACGTCCAACTTCAAACTGGACAAGCAACCGGCTGGCTTTGGACCGAGCGATCACCAGAGTTTCTATGAGTTTGATATTCCTGTCTTCCACTTTTTCACCGGCTTGCACAACGATTACCATCGACCAAGCGACGATTTTGAGAAAGTCAATATCGAAGGCATGCAGCAGATTGCGGACATGGTTAACCGGTTGGTCATTCACTTGGCAACACGACCGGATCGTCCGAAGCTGCTTAAGATCACCGATGTAGCCGACGTGGGTCGCGCCAATGCACGGCGACGAGTTACTTTGGGAATCCAAATGGACACCAACGCGGAAGCGGTCGTGGTCAAGGAGGTTTCCGAGGGAGGCGGAGCCGCTGCTGCGGGAGTTATGCCTGGGGACACGATTATCAAGATTGGTGAGACCGCCGTTGCCAATGCCACCGAAATGCGTCGGGCTTTGAATAGCAAGAAAGCCGGCGATACAGTTGAAGTGACTGTCAAACGCGGTACTGAGGAAGTCAAGTTACAAGTGAAGCTTGGGTCCTAGGATTAGCCGCAGTGCGCTAGCACCGGTTCCCGCAGCTCAAGTATTAGGATCAGCCGCAGTGCGATAGTGTCGCGAATCGTAAGTTCTATACCGCAGCTTTGCCGCAAGCGGGCGAGGACGCCCGCGCTCCGGAATACCGGATGTCCCTCCGCAATAAAATCCAGGTGAGTTCCAAAAGTTACCATATTTGTACGCAAACGGAGGCGTTTTCGGGTGCGCCACCTGTAGTCTGCTATGATACGGTAACCTGGTCCTCACGGAGCGCGGGCGTCCCCGCCCGCTGCCCAACTTTTTAGCATGGCATAGAACTTACAATTCGCGACGCTAGCACCGGTTGCCCCAGCTCAAGCATTAGGATTAGCCGCAGTGCGCTAGCACCGGTTCCCACAGCGAAAACCGGACGCTAGCGCGTTCCGGCTAATATGCTCTGTTTTTCGTTTCACCACAGGATGTGCCGATGAGCCCTT
>JANRMD010000050.1:0-6325 GCA_033761895.1 Pirellulaceae bacterium
AACCGGGGCTAACGCCCATCAGTTAATCCCGCAGATTTACTCTGCGGATCGTTCGGTTTCTCACTAACTTGAGACGCGGTGACGAATGGCGACGAGGGCTGAGGTTATTAGCAGCCTACGCTTCGCCGAGTCGCAACATCCTGGCCGGCTGGTCCTCGAAATGCTTGAGGGCTTGTTGATTATTGGTAGCGGAAACCGTCAAGGTTTTCGGGAGCAACCAAGCGGTGGTTAGTCACCCCGCATCGTGTCCACCGTCTGGCGACGGTGGCTACTCGAAATGCTTGAAGGCTTTCGAGGACCAGCTGGCCGGGATGTTGCGACTCGGCGAAGCGTAGGCTGCTAACAACCTCAGCCCTCGTCGTCATTCGTCACGATTAACCGATGGGCGTTAGCTCCGGTTTTTGCTCTGGTAACCGCCGCTAACCCTTCAGGCATTCGAAAGTACTGCGGTGGCCCTGGTAGCCACCGCTGCCAAGCGGTGGTTAGTCACCACGCATCGTGTCCACCGTCTGGCAACGGTGGCTACTCGAAATGCTTGACGCATTCCGCTACGAGATCACTCGAAGTGCTTGATGCATGCAGTGAGCAATCCATAATCTGAGCAAAGGCTGCTTGCTTCCTACTGCACCTTCTCAGCCAACTTTTCCAGCATCGCCTGCGTGCGTTCAAGCAGCTGAGCCTGTTGCTTGAGTTGCTCGGCCTGAGCGTCCAGTCGGGTCTGCTGGTCTTGCACGACTTTCGTTAAAACCGCGACGACATCCATCGGCGAAAGCTCTTCCCGAGACTTGGTCGCAACCAAATTGGGAACGTCTTCGGCAATGAAACCGACTTGCTGTTCGTCAGGTTCCGCTTTGTATCGATAAGTCACTGGCTTTAACGCAGCGAGTGCTTCTTGAGCTTGCTCGAGCGGCAGAGCTTCGATGTCATCTTTCAGTTTGCGACTGCTGGCATTGGTCCACACACCCCCTGCAGAACACTTGGCTCCGTTTAGCAACTCCAGTGGACTGGTTGGATTAATGACTCCCAAGCCAACATTGCCACGCTTGATCACCAAACTGTTAATGTTCTTGTCACTGGGAATAATGATGAAAGGATTGACGGCGCTAATGTTGTCACGAATCGTGAAAACCGTGCTAGCGATCTGCGAGAACATAGCGCTCTTGGATCTCAATCGCAAGGAGGCTGTACCAGTCGGTGATTGGCTCTCGAGGATCATCAGTGTGGGCATGGCCGCATTGACGGCATGTATCGTAGCCGTCGCGTTCGCGTTGCCTGGATCGATCCGAACTTCTCCTGGTTCCGTCTGCGACGCAATGGTCCCCACATGCAATTTAGCGCTCGGAAAACCAGTGCCTCGAATGCCCACACCACCCTCGTTCATCGTGATACTGCTGCTCTTGGCCGCCGCGGTACACACGATAACCCCAGCGTTTGCTGGACCATCGAGTTTCCACAACACGCTGTTGGCTGGTAGAGCCCAAAGCAAGTTGCCCTGAGAATCCCGGTAATTCAAACGCGGCAAATTTCCTTGGACCGTTAGGACCTCAGTTTGGGCTTGAGCCGTTGACAGCAGCAATCCCAGCAGTAATCCAGCGCTCTTGCAGAGATCCAATAGTTGCAACTTCATGATCGATATACCCATCACAGTTTCGAGGACAAATGAAGACTAAAGCTCGATCTATCTTAACCACGGAAGACTAACGAACATGCCCCCATGTTGGGAGCGACCTCTTGGCGCATATCTGTCTCACTATTTGCCAAAAATCTTTCCATTTTTTAGCGCCAGCGAAAGTCTGAATTACGCATTAGTTATTGGTAGTTGAGCTACTGCCTTTAACAATATGCCGCACTGGAATTTCAAGTTTTCCCGATTCAAGAGGTCACCATGAAGACAGAAGTAGATGAGCAGGCCAGTGAACTAAGCCGTCGCACTTGCCTGGCTGCAGCCAGTGCAGCTCTGCTAAGTGCCACCACATTAGCGACCACAGCCGAGGCCCACGGCGGGGCATCAGACGATGCCGAAATCATGTACGGTCACGGCACCGTTTGGAACCGCGACCTGCCCGGTATCGCGGCCAAGCTAAACCTCTCGTTTGATTTGCGAGTCAATCTAGCATCAGGAGTTGGCTCGGGGATCGCTCATGATCCGGTTTATCCCGACTGGAATATGCACTTTGCCATTACGTCGGCAGAAACCAAAAGGCTGCCCAGTAGAGAAAGTCGATTCCTGCTGCGCGGGGTTGTCACGGATGCCGTGACACCCAGCATGGTTGGCAAGCCCGTCAGGATCCTTGCGGAAACTAGCAACGGCTCCACTGCAATTGCCATCGCCATCGGCGAAACAGCATTTGCAGGAGCTGGCCTGGTGGTAATTGCAATCATCGCAATTCTCATTGGACTACTGCTGCCCGCGGTTCAAAAGGTTCGATGAGCACCGCAGTAACCACTGTCATATCACAGTCCTAAACGCGAAGCGCTCTGCAGCTTGCGAGTGGTTCGTCACATTTAAACTTTGGGTAGCACGCTGTGAGGCTCTGCGAAGGGCGTGGCGAATGTCGCTCGAATCACGCCCTTCCCAAAGCCTCAGGGCGTGCCACCCAAACACAATCAACCCCCAAATTAAAGCTGGTCGAAGCACTAGCTGCCGCTAGTGTTTACCTGCTGCTAGACGGAACTTAACTGAGCCGCCGGCTCGGAACGGGATCAAAGTGTTTTGGCCAAATGCGAAGGACTCCGGAACATCGCTGGGCGCGCACTCCAAAGTGATCTTTGTCTTGTTCCTCGGCAGGCCATAAAAATCGGCGCCATGAAAACTTGCAAACGCTTCGAGCTTGTCGAGCGCTCCTGCGCGGTCGAAGACCTCTGCGTATAGTTCGATCGCAGCGTGCGCGGTGTAGATACCAGCACAACCGCAGGCAGCTTCCTTCGCGTTTCTAGCATGTGGTGCACTATCGCTACCGAGAAAGAATCGCGGATGACCACTTGTCGCGGCACCGGCAACTGCCGCACGATGCTCTTCGCGCTTAAGGATTGGTAAGCAGTAATGATGAGGCCGCAAGCCTCCCTCAAATAAAGCGACGCGGTTCAGCAAGCAATGATGCGGAGTGATGGTCGCAGCAACTCGCGACGTTGCACTCTGAACGAACTGTACACCCTGCCGCGTCGTTACGTGTTCGAGTACGACTCGCAGGCTAGGAAAACGCTGGATGACAGGTGCCAACACACGTTCAATAAAGACTGCTTCTCGGTCAAACGTATCGACAGCTGGATCCGTTGTTTCGGGATGAACGAGCAGTGGCAAGTCATGCTGCTGCATCGCGTCGAGTACTTCGAAGCACTTTTCAATCGATTGCACACCATGGTGTGAATTAGTAGTTGCCCCAGCCGGATACCACTTCACCGCATGTACAAAACCGCTCGCCTTCGCAACAGCGATCTCTGACACTGGAGTTTGCTCGGTCAAATACAGCGTCATTAGCGGCTCGAAGCTCATGCCGTTTGGGATGGCTGCCAGAATGCGCTCGCGGTATTGCTTGGCGAGTTCCGTGGAAACAATCGGCGGTACTAGGTTCGGCATGATGATGGCTCGCGCGAACCGTTCTGCAGTGTGCGGCACTACCAGCCGCATAAGTTCGCCATCGCGTACATGCAAATGGAAATCATCAGGCGCAGTTATTGTTAAAGATTGCATTCGACCGTTTTGCGTACATGAAGTAATAGAATTGCCGACTCCACCACGCGAACCGAAGGCGTTCGAACGGTGAACTCAGCCGTGCCCGGTCGAATTGTAAACCGAACCGATTGGTAACGCAGGGGTTACCGCGTGGCTCTGCCGAAAATTGTAAAGATCCTAACGAGCCCGTAACTTCTTGCGGCCGACTTCTGAAATCGCGAGTACTGCCGGGTGCTTCACCTTGCGCTCGACCGACAACGCATAGAACTTTTCGGTGATGTCTGGAATCGCAGCGATGGCCTCCACGTCGTACATTTCTTCCACTTCTTTGCAGATCGCCTTCGCAATCGGAAAAATGCCTTCGCCCGCTTTACCCATGATTTTTAGCATCGCGCTATCTTCAAACTCACCGACGATCTTGGGGCGGACTTCATTCATCTCGAACCAATAGTCCAACGAACGCCTCAGGACAGAATTTCTCATCGGCAAGAGGACTGGAGCACCATCGAGCGACTTTGGAAAGCCGGGCTTGAGTCGTTTGGCCAATGTCTTCGTGCCAACAAACAAAATTTCCGATTCGCCTAACAAGTGCGAGTAAGCGCGGACCTTGATGGTTGGATCGATCGGCGTGTCAGACAGCACCACATCCAGTTTATGAATCGCCAGGTCTGAAATGAGCTTGGTAATGTCACCTTCAAAGCACAACAACTGGACATCGTCTGTCATCCGCAAGGTTGGTTCGAGCAACTGGTAGGCAACCAGTTTGGGCATCACATCCTTGATACCTACACGCAGCACCATCGGTCCACCTACAGGTCTGCCATTGACCATGTCTAGCAACTCTTGCCCTGTTGCAAAGATGTCGTTTGCGTACGTTTGTACCGCTATTCCCATCTCAGTTAGAGCCAATCCGCGGCCCGCTTTGCGAAACAATTTTACACCCAAGGATTTTTCTAAATCGCGCAGTTGAATACTGATCGTCGCCGGAGTTACGTGCAGTTTTTCGCTGGCTCTGGCCACTGAGCCCTCCTGCGAAACCACCCAAAAATATTGTAGATGGTGATAGTTTAGCCAGTTCATGCAGCGATCCTTTAGTTTGACAAAATCAACGTTTTGAGGCGCACTATTCAAATTGTTTTATCTTTGGGCACGTCGATAATCTAAGCGTGAAGTAAGTTTTGTCAAGCGAATTCACCAGAGCAAGCACTACGTCGTGCCCGCTACCCTGTACCTAGTCGCCTTCGGAGTTCATTCCCATGTTGGTTCAAGTGAGTGGCAAAGGTTTCGAGTTGAGCGAAGAGCTGCGCAGCTATGTTGAAGAAAAGCTGACCACCGCATTGGCCCGGTTCAGCCCGCGTGTGGCAATCGCACGTGCCTTCCTCGCCGACGAGAATGGACCCAAGCGCGGGCTCGACAAATCGCTACGATTAGTTATCGATATTGAGCGACTGCCGCTAATCGTCGTCGAGGAGAAAGGCGAGAGCTGGTACGCAGTCCTGGACGCGTCCGTCGAACGAGCCGTACACGCGGTCAGTCGCCAAATCGAGCGCGTGCGTTCCAAAAACAATCGCACCAGCATGTCGGGCGATTTCGATGCCTCTTTAGGTGCCGGCATGGCGTAACGCAACTGAATTTAAGAGCCTGAAAGTAATCTCCATGAAGTGTCCGAACTGTACCGCTGTCGACCTGCTGATGACCGAAAGGAAAGGGATCGAAATCGACTATTGCCCAAGTTGTCGCGGAGTCTGGCTTGACCGCGGAGAACTTGACAAGTTCATCCAGCAAGCTGAGCAGCAAATGCCTGCCTTGGCTCCGCAGATGCCACCTCCAACTCCGCAAAGGAGCTACGCCGAGAGCGCGCCGCGATACGATTCAGATGATGACGATGATCGGAGATACAGTGAGCGAAGTTACGAATCTCGCGAATACCATGACGGCAATCGCCACCATCCTCGCTACGGCAAGAAAAGGGAGTCTTTCTGGGGCGAACTTTTCGATTTCGACTGAACGCAAGCTTTCCGTACAACACTTGGAGTCGAAAGTAAACTCACTAGTTTTGGGAGCCCCTCAACATGACCGATGACCAAGACGGGCATGCATTACAGGAAGGCGATCCCAATGAGTTACGCAAGCACATCCAAGGTTTGTTCGGAAACCAACTCAAGTCGCTCGCCATCGAAACCACCGAGCACGGCCTAATCTTACACGGCGCTTGCGATTCATTTTACACCAAGCAGCTTGTCCAAGAAGTAGTTCGTAAACATTCGCGGCAACGCATTGTCTTAAATGCCTTGGTAGTGGACGAGCCCAAAACCAAGCCTGCCTCTGAAGATCATTTTGAACGTGGTTTCATCGCCAGCCAACCCACGCTGCTGCCAGATTACGAACATGGGCAGGAGCCACACAGGCGAGAAGAAAATGCTCTACACCACAAGGCCAACACCATGCACGAGCTTAGCCGGAACACTGAACAAGAACCAAGCCTTCCAGAATCTGCGCAAGACCAAGATTCACAGCTAAAAGTCGATGTCACCCCACGCAGCTTCACCACTATTTTTCATCCCTCGGATTTTTCCGAACCCAGCAAAGTTGCCTTCGCACATGCGTTGAAGCTGGCCCTGGACGCTAAGGCTATGCTGCAAATGATGCACG
>JANRMD010000051.1:0-15187 GCA_033761895.1 Pirellulaceae bacterium
CCGAACGGGCGGGGCGGGAGGTTTCGGTCAACTTTGCAGTTAGCTAATCAGTCATCGCTCCACCTAGCAAGCTAGGATGGTGGCGATCGGCGAGAAGTGTCGAATTTCGGACCCGCGACTGAAAGTTGGTAGGCAATTGACCCGTTTCGAAGGAAAATGCTTATTTACGTGGTAAAATTGGCTTTGCAGCGTTGACAAAATAGCCGTTGTAGGCGAGTTTTTTCACATCGGCGTTTGGAATGCCGAATTCAGATCCCTCCACAACCGTAATCAGCAAAAACAGGGCCGGTATCGTCATGTCATTGACGCTCGAAAAGCAGGAAGATTGGTTCGAATTGGCTCTTAAGGCCGCTCCAACGATGGAGTTCGCAGCGCCCGCTCGACGGGTTGCAACTTGGGTCAGTAACGAAGCGATCGACGACGATGATGACGATGACGTCGACGATTTAGAGCCCGATGACGACGATGAAGATGCGGATATTGTCCTGCCTCCGACCACGCCTGAGGACGATCCGTTCGATGATTTCGACGATGAGGATTTCGACGACGATTTCGATGACGACTTCGAAGAGGAACTCGACGACGACTACGAGATCGAACCCGATGACAGTGAAATGTTCCCTGCTGAAGACGACGACGAAGAGCTAGACCTCGATCCGCTCGACGACGTTTGACCTGGATTGTCGCGATTGGTAGCGGAATTCGGCAAGTATTTCGTAATTCTCATGCGCTAGATGGCGTGCATCTGCGCACTTCGAAACAGCGTACTTCGAAATTGGCGGGCCGACGATGACTGTTTTTTTTCGACGTGGGGACAAACACTCGGTGCTTGGCGAAGCCGATTTTCGCGAAGCACTTCAAGCGGCTTTTGATGCGGTCGGGCATCCCAAGAAAGTGCTAGCGCTGCCACCCGATCATACTCGCAGTGACAGTCGCGCGGGCGAACTAACTCGCTTGGCTTACGACATGTTGGGCGACCGCTTGAAGGACGTTATGCCCGCGCTTGGGACGCACGAAGGCATGACGCCTGACGAGTTGACGTACATGTTCGGTGACTTGCCACAGCACTTGATCCGTGTCCATCATTGGAAAACGGATGTCCAAACGTTGGGTAAAGTCGATGCGGATTTCGTTTCGCAGGCGACCGAAGGCATCTACAACCATCCCTGGTCCGCGCAAGTCAACAAATTGCTGGTCGAAGGCGGGCACGACTTGATCCTGTCCCTTGGGCAAGTGGTCCCCCATGAAGTCATTGGCATGGCGAACTACACCAAAAATGTATTCGTGGGGACGGGCGGTCGAGACGGGATTAATGAGAGTCATTACCTGAGTGCGATGTATGGTATGGAACGGACGATGGGCCGCTGCGATACTCCCTTGCGTCGCATCTTAAATGAAGCCCAGGATCGCTTCTGTACCAACATGCCACTCATGTATGTTCTGACGGTCGTCGAATCGCTGGATGGTGGGCAGAAAGTTTGTCGAGGTCTGTTCGTTGGTAATACGCACGATGTCTTCTTCGAAGCTGGTGCACTGGCCGCTCAAGTCAACTGTTTTGTAGTTGAACGCACACCGAAAACGGTCGTTGTGACCATGAACCCAGCCAAATACAAACGGACTTGGTTAGCCAACAAAGCCATCTACCGCACTCGGATGCTGATTGGTGACGGCGGGCGTCTGGTGATTATTGCCCCAGGTGTGAAGGAATTTGGTGAGGACCGCGAGATCGATCGTCTGATTCGCAAATACGGCTATCGCACGACGCCTGAAATTCTCGAACATGTCGCCGCCAACGAAGAATTGCGGAACAATCTATCCGCTGCGGCGCACTTGATTCACGGATCTTCAGAGGGACGCTTTGAAGTGTTGTACGCGCCGGGCACGCTGACAGAAGAGGAGGTCCAATCGGTAGGGTACAGTTACGGCAACGCCGCGCAATTAACGGAGCAATATCAATGCCAGGATCTCGACAACGGCTGGCATCAAGATGCCAACGGTGAAGAGTTTTACTTCATCCGTGACCCAGGCTTGGGCCTGTGGATGCGAGCCGATCATCCGTACGCGGTAAGGTAATCGCGACTTAATCCAGCTTGATAGCGTCTCTTAACGCCCGCTAACACCGAAGTACTCATGAATGAATGCGCGGCGATCTTCGGCTTGAGTGTATTGAACGAGCGCGTATAACTTCTTCTGATCTCTCAGTCTTTTCTCGCTACGCGCCTCGGCGTTCGACAGACTTTCAGGCAATGGAGCTGCAATCTCGACATTCGCTAAGTCGAGTTCGTCTTCAATCACGCCGTAACGCGCAAACATGGAGAGCACCGTATCCAGCCGCCGGTCGTGACGCTGGCGATCACACAGACGCTCGTGCAACCAGTCGTAACCAAACGCGCGCACCGATTCAGCTTCGTGCAACAGCAGATCATAGGCGCGGCAGTAAAAGTCCGCGTCCGGATTGCTCCAGAGGATAAACTCCATCTGAGTCGCCAGATCGCGTTGATCGTACAGCAACAGGCATTCCGACGGCCGACCATCGCGGCCAGCCCGACCAATCTCTTGGTAGTAAGCCTCCATCGAGCCCGGTACGTCTGCGTGCACCACGAATCGAATATCCTCCTTGTCGATTCCCATTCCGAACGCGTTCGTAGCCAGCACTAGCGCCGTGCGGCCAGTCATGAAGGTTTCTTGAATTCTTTTGCGATAACGCCGCTCAAGGTCTCCGTGATAACAGACATGCTCTAGCCCACGGCGACTTAAGTGCTCGCTGAACTCAAGCAGCGTACGGATTAGAGTGAAGTAAACAACACCACACGCCTCCCCTGCTGCTTGCCATTTCTGCACTGTGCGTTGGATGCGATCGAGTTTCTCGTCGACTCCCCAAACCTCTTCAACGTCAAGTGACAAGTTGGGCCGATCGATACCCTGATGAAAGAGTTGACACTCTCCTGGGCCACGGCCAAACTCCGACAAGCCTAACTGACTTAAAATGTCTCGCTGCACGTCAGGCGTGGCTGTAGCCGTCAAGCATAGTGTGGTTGGTTCGCCCATCTGC
Organism: Pirellulaceae bacterium; assembly: GCA_033761895.1. Taxonomy (GTDB): domain Bacteria; phylum Planctomycetota; class Planctomycetia; order Pirellulales; family Pirellulaceae; genus Aureliella. The sequence continues at coordinate 3,053 of JANRMD010000051.1, forward strand.
TTTCGCAGTTCGGGGATGCAGGTGTAATCGGGCCGGAAATCGTGCCCCCACTGACTGATGCAATGGGCCTCATCGATCGCCAGCAAGACAACCTGCCGTTTCCTAAGGACTTCAAGAAACTCAGGCTTTCGAAATCTTTCCGGAGTGACGTACAACAAGCAGAACTCGCCTTCGCGGACGGCTGCATAACGTGACTCGCGTTGTTGTCGATCGAGCGATGAATTGATAAACGTGGCCGCGATTCCCTTGGCTTGCAGTGCGTCGACTTGATCTTTCATCAACGCAATCAATGGTGATAGCACGACGGTGATTGGTCTCGATGTGTCAGCGCTATGGCCTTGTCCACGTTGCATTTCGTCGATGGCGATCGCCGGCAGCTGGTAGCATAGCGACTTGCCGCCGCCAGTCGGGAGAATGACCAGCGAATGGCCACCCTGCAATGTGCGTTCGACTATCGAGTATTGCGGTTCGCGAAAGTGCTCAAAGCCGAAATGGCGTTTCAACAACGATCTGAGGTGCGTTTCATTGATGGAGGCGGTGTTCAACGGTGTAGCCGGTCTGTCTTGGAGTGAGGTAAATTCAACTTCTCGCGGTGCATTTTCGACGCTTCTCGCCGATCGCCGCCATCCTGTTTGCTAGGTGGAGCGATGACTGTTTAGCGGTGGTGATCGGCGAGAAGTATCTTATTTTCTACCCAAAACTCAGCTTAGGCGAGCCCATCAAAACTACCTGAAGTGCAACGCCTTGCTTTATTGACTCGCGTACTCCATGGCACGGACTTTAGATTTCTCGCTTGCCGCTAGTGCTACAATGGGCACCGTAGCAAGTTCGTCGTGTTTGCAGCGACCCTCCGCGTCGCAAATTGTCAGTCTAGTTCTTAGTAGATCCATGCTTGACGGACGGAGCGTCGCAGCACTGATCAGGAATTCAATCATGCTTTGGAAAGCCAGCTTGATTTTGCTCGCAACCGCGTCGGCTATTGCCTGTGCTGACGAATTTCCGCAGTTTCGCGGAGTTGACGGCAGCGGAATTGTCCGCGACCAAAAAATACCAACTTCATGGTCCGCTGACGAAAACATGGCTTGGAAGATCGACCTACCGGGTGCGGGTTGGTCGCAACCCGTGATTTGGGGAGATCGTTTGTTTGTCACGACAGCCGTTGCTGAAAAAGACTTGAAGCCCAAAGGGTTTGAGGATGGTGTGAAGACTCCCCAGAGCATGGGCTTGGGGGCATTCACGCCGGCCCCCAACACCAACATTGATTGGCAAGTGCTGTGCTACAACTCGTTGACTGGTGAACTGCTTTGGCAGCGCACAATTGCAACTGGCAAGCCTAAATATGCAGTTCATCCTTCCAATACGTATGCCACCGAATCGCCTGTCGTCGATGCACAGGGAGTCTATGTGTTTTTCGGAGCAACCGGCGCTCTTGCCGCCTTGAGCCATGCTGGTGAAGTGATGTGGAAGCAGGAGCTTGGCGCCTTTCCAACAAGCAACAGCTTCGGCACGGGCAGCTCTCTGGCGATCTTTGAATCTAAAGTCATCGTGCAACAATTGACTGAGAAAAGCAGTGGAGTGACATGCTTCGACGCACTTACGGGCAACACCGTTTGGAAGCACGAGCGTGAGAAGAGTGAGACGTCGTGGAGTTCGCCGATTTTGTGGCGCAATGAGCTGCGCACCGAGTTGCTGGTTTCGGGCGGTGAGCGAATTGAAAGTCTGGACCCCAATTCCGGATCGAAACTGTGGGATCTTACGAACGTTAAGGCCCCAACTGCTTGTTCGATAGCTTTCGATGCTAAGCAGATTTACTTTGGCGGGTCCGATCCATTTTCGAAAGGCCCCTTGTTCGCAGTTAAGAGTGGGGCGAGCGGAAGTGTCGCGCCCAAGAAGAAAAACTCCGAGTTCGAAAGTATGGCTTGGCTCGAGAAACAAGCAGGACCTGGTATGGCCTCTCCCGTCTCTTCGGGAGAGCATGTTTATGTGGTAGACAACAACATCCTGCGCTGTTACGACGCCAAGACCGGTGAGCGACGCTACCAAACCCGCTTGCCAAAATTGAAGATGGTTGCCGCGTGTCCCTTGATTGTCGGCGATAAGCTACTGGTACTGGATGAATCCGGCAGCAGCGCGTTGGTAAAACTGGGGCCGGAATTTGAAGTTGTTGGCGGAGGCGAGATCAAGGATACATTTTGGGCTACCCCAGCCGTCGCTAACGATGCCATCTACTTTCGAGGAGTCCAAGGAATCTATTGCATTGGACAGCCTAACCTTCGCAAGGACTAAGCGGCATAGTGGCTGACGTGCGGCTCTGAGTTCAATACACGGGTGCATACCATGCATACTTCGTCGACTTCGATGGCCAGCATAGCTGAGTTATCGCTCGAGCGCATGCGGCCGCGCAGGCCAGGAAGTTTTGGACTTTGCACAGCGACATTGTGCGGGCCATAAGGTCCAGATTCATCTGCCCAAGTCGAACCGAAGAGCCCAACGCAAGGTGCGCCAACGGCCGCCGCGATGTGTAGCGGACCAGTATCACCTGCCAAGAACAACTTCGCGCGACGAGCGATTTCCGCTAACTCGGTCAAGCTCGTACGTGGTGCGACCAACGCCGCGCCCTGGCTGCGAGACGCGATTTCGTCGGCTAGTTTTTTTTCGCTTTCGCCCGCCCAGAGGACTACTGACCGGAGGTTATGCTTCGACCGCAAGAAACGGGCGACTTCAGCGAATCTATCCACAGGCCATAGTTTGGAGGCCCAACCTGCACCGGGAGTCATGCAAGCAAAAAGTTCTTGGGCGGCAAAACCGCTGGCTTGCATGAGAGATGGGACATTGGCGGCGGCTTCGTAAACCGGCATCCTGAATTCGGCGCTCCCCGTTTCGGTTGGTGACGTTTCGGTTGGTGACCATGTGCTGAGCAATTCCAAATAAGTGTCGACCATGTGCCGCTGAGTCCGCGCGACACGCTGATTAGCAAGCAGCGGTGCCAGTTCGCGAGCCTGCGAATAGTCGAAACCCACCCGAGCCTTGGCACCGCTCAGCCATGCAAGCAAGCCGCTTTTGATGAGTCCTTGCGGGTCCAGCGTGAGGTCAAACTTGCGGTCCTGCAGTTCACGGCGCAGGGTTTTCCAGAGCTTTAGATTCTTGACCCAGTGGCGTTCAATCTTGATGACTTCGTCGATACAGGGGTGCGACTGCAGCAATTGAGCCGCAGCGCAGTCTACAACCCAGCTTAGCTTGCAATTCGGCCAAAGCTCTTTCGCTTTGACAGCTAATGGAATTGTGAGAACGCAATCGCCGATTGCGCTCAGACGACAGATCAATATCCGTTTGGGTTCGATACTTTTTGTTTTCAACACACCGCCCTCCTCATGGCCGCAAGATAGCGAACACCCCAAACTTCCAGCAAGACTGATCCTCCCCACAAAATGCTTTCTTTCCAGCCACCTGCGGATTGTCCATGCAGACGATTTTTCTAGATGGTGCCAGCCACTTTCTAGCCCTAGATGGTGCCAGCCACTTTCTAGCCAGCCACTTTCTAGCCGCCCCTCACCATCCCGAATGTCGCGCAAGGTACCAGCCACCTTCTGCCCGACGCTATCATCCGGAGAACGAATGAATCGAAAATTAGAGGATCGCAGCACTGCCGCTCGTTAGCGATGCGTACCATCCCGAAAGGGATCCAAGCCAATAGCCGTTGGTAAGCGGAGCGCCACCACCGGTTGGGGAGGGCGCGTGAGTGTCGATCCTGAAGGGATCGCAGAGTCGACTCGTAAGCCACGGTCATTCCCGATTCTGTGATCCCTTCAGGATCAAGCACCGACTTCGCGAGCATTCCGGTGGTGGCGCTCCGCTTACCACCGGCTATTGGCTCAAGACCGCTGCGCGGAGAGGCAAGTTCGATCGGGTGGCCATGAAGATAAACTACGGCCGCTAAATCATAGATAAAACCAACGGTTTTGATGCGGCGAATTACTCTTTTCAATGGATCGATCTGGACGTAGTATTAACCAATGAACCTAAGTTGTGTGCTTGGCTGTGGCAGCCAGCAGAATCTCAGACTTGCTACCAAACCGGACAAACAACATGCAACTTTGCATTCACACGCACGGCATTGACTTGACCGAAAAAATCAAAAGGCAAGCCTACGCGAAGCTTGATGTCGCCCTCGACCGCCTTGAGGATGTTATTGATAGCGTTAGTGTTTATCTGATCGACACCAATGGGCCGTTGCTAGGTGGAGTCGACAAAGCTTGTCGAATCATTGTTCAAATTCGCGAACAAGCGCCGCTTGATTTGGAGGCGATTGACGAGAGTGTCGACGTGGTCCTCGATCGCAGTATCGATCGTCTTGGCGTCGCGGCTTGCCAGCGAGCAGACTCGCTACCGGGAAAACGAAAGCAACTGCGTGGATGGGTCGATTCAGAAGAGTTTTCTGACTTCAAGTGGTAGCCTAAGTTTAGGGACTCAGGGGTAAGGGAGCTTAACTGTAATTGGTTCCCAGGTTCATCGCGTAAGGGGTTGAGACGCCCGCGAGTTCCTTTCCGAGTTTGTCCCCTTCGCCATCGATGAAAGTGCGGTTAAGCATCGTCTCCGAGATCATCCAGCCAAGCGCAACGATCGCGGTTTGGGCTGCCATAATCGCGGTTTGGATACGGACATGGTTGAAACCTTCATTGGCGAGGGGCCCCAGGCTATCGATTTCGACGCGATAGCGGTCCACGTCGCGTTTTTCAAAGTCGCACATCGTCGGATAGATTTCGGTCCCACGACTAGTGATGCGCAGCAGCTTAAAGCCGTGCTCTCGAAGAATCGGAGCGATCTCAGCGGCTCGCACTCGATAGAACGCTTGAATCAACTTGATACTCACGGCGTCAAATGCGACTAGGCTGTCAACGGCTTGCCGAAGGGTCTTTGACTTGAGGGCATCGCTGTAACGTGCGATCGTAGTCTCGCTGGCGTTCATGGCTTGAAGCGCTGTTCCGAACAGTTTGTCCGCGTGATCCGGTCGAGCATTTAAGAACTCCCGCATCACCCGAGCGCTGTATTGACCGAAACTGCGAATAGACTGCAGACTGCCCGCTCGGTTCTTGTTAAACATGGTGCGCAGGTCGATGCCGGTTTCGCGTTCGAAAAGCTCGCGAACGGCTGTAACTAGCCCGGTTGCTTCTTCGTCGATGGCTCCAGACGGGGTGAATGCCATCCGCAAACCCGAGTCATCGACAAACATATCGAAGCCGACAATTCTGGAGTTTGCACGCGTTGGATTGGGCGGGACATTGCGCTCAACAAACGATTCCCATTCTTTGCCACCGACTTGCATGTCAGCCGCGTATTGCTCATAAGATCTCAGCGTACGCTCAAAGAGCGGTCGTAAACTTGCTTCCGCTCGTGCCAGAACGATATCCTTGACGGTGTTATGTGGCTGAGCGTTCTTTAGCGTCTTCAACTCCACGACTTTGCCTGCGATTGCTGCTGCAAACTCGCGCGTGCCAGAACGATCTTTGCCTTTACTTTTCTGGAATGGGCCTTGCTTGATATCTCCAACGTAGTGTCCATCCGCAAGCACTTCCAGCACCGCTGCCTTGATGAGTTCGGCGCCTCGGATGTTTGCCGCCCCACCGATATGCAGCAACATCTCGGCTGCGGCATCGATCAGCGCGACGGGGTTCGCCTTGTTCTGCCCAGCGATGTCATCGGCAGTGCCGCCCATGGTTTCAAACATCGAGACCGCTTTGGGATTGTTCGGATTGATGTTGTTGGAGCTCACCAAGCCCACGCCACCGGTGACTTTCGCAGCGATGTCCGAGCCGATATCCCCAAACATATTCGTAGTGACGACCACGTCGAACTTCTCTGGCACGGCTGCGATCGCGGCCAAGCCGTCATCGATGATCATAAAGTTCGCTTCGATACAACAGTCCCCAAGTCGATCGCGGCTATAGTCGCGGGCTACTTTCAAGAACGATTCCTTGAACAGACCGCCGGTAATCTTGAGAATATTGGGCTTTTCGAGAGCGGTGACTTTCTTGCGGCCATCGCGCAGCGCGGCTTCAAAGGCGGCTCGGCAGATGAGTTCGCAGCCTTCGGGCGTTTGATGGCGCAACGCTTGAGGGTAGTTACGAGCCAAGCGGTGCTCGATGGACGCATACAGATCCTCGACGTTCTCGCGAACGAACAAGATGTCCGCTCCGGGCATACCTGGCGCGATGGGGTCCAGCGTTACGCAGCGGCGGATATTCGCGTACTGTTCAAATCCCTTGCGAATCGTCACGTTTCGACTAGGCTCGTTTCCTTCGTCGAGGGTGCGCAGTGCGCCTTTTAGCACAGCGTCTGCCCGGCTCGCATCCTGGAGAGTTTGTTGTTCGAGCCGAGTGACTAAGTCTTTGACGGCCTTGAGGGTCGCCGGTGCAAGCATGCCGAGCAGCTTCTTGTAGAAGTCGTTGATATTGCCGGCCGCAAGGGCTTGGTCTTTCGCCTGCGTTTCGAGTTCAAGCCCCACTTCGTCGGGTGCGCGGCTGCCAAATTGCGCGGCATATACGCTCGGGGCATGCCGCTGCAACAGCATGAAAAGATCTTTGGCGTCGGGATAGCCGAGACTCCCCTCGATATACTCAAATTCAAGGCCAGTGGCCGCTAGGACTAGCTTGGCCGCTTCAATACACTCAGGGCCAATTCCCTGGCCTTTGATAACCAGAATAGTTGAGGTTGTTTTTGATCCGTCTCGGGGCATCAATAGTCCTTTTTCGTGCAGTTAGTTGGGCGTTGTATTTTTAGTTTGAGCAACACGTCGTGGGTAGCGTGCTTGTCAAGGATAACGTCACCGATAATGTCAGCAAGCGAAGGTTTGTGTATCGGCAGCGTCCAACAATGTATGGAATCTTCTTGCAATCAGCGAGTGCTCTGTAGCGCCTCCAATTCTCATTTAGCCGTTCAAACACTGCTGCCCAGCCAAAACCCCTGCAGCACTCTGGGCCGTAGTTTCTCTCAATTTCCAGCCGCTGAGACATAAGAAGTTCGATTTGGCTGATCGATTGCAAGCTGATTGTCGGAGAATTCAACGACAAGACGAATTGAGACAAACGTAGCGAAGCTTTGACAATATCAAACTAACGAGTTTGCCAGTATGACACTTGGCCTGCTAGTGGAGCGTCAAACTTAAAAATTAGGATTAGCCGCAGTGCGCTAGTGTCGCGAATTGTAAGTTCTATGCCATGCTAAAAAGTGGGGCAGCGGGCGGGGACGCCCGCGCTCCGTGAGGACCAGATTACCGTATCATAGCAGACTACTGGTGGCGCGGCCGAAAACGCCTCCGTTTGCGTACAAAGTATGGTAACTTTTGGAACTCACCTGGATTTTCTTGCGGAGGGACATCCGGTATTCCAGAGCGCGGGCGTCCTCGCCCGCTTGCGGCAAAGCTGCGGTATAGAACTTACGATTCGCGACACTAGCACCTGTTCCCGCGGCGAAAACCGGACGCTAGCGCGTTCCGGCTGATAGCACAAACCCTAAACTAAAGCTGTGACAATCCACTAGAGTGTTGCGGCGATAGGCAAGTCGCTTTCCACAGGCTCATCGATCCAGAGTTCGACAGGTAGCCCGACGATGAGCGGGAGTCCAGGTTCCAGTTCGACCCAGATTTCGCGTGAACGTGTATCCATGTGGGCGTTCGGTCGTTCTGAAACAACTTCCTTGTGGTGCATGCGTGGGCGGATCTTCGAAACTCGCCCCTCGAAGGTGGTGTTGGGCAGAGCGTTCGACTTGATCTTTACCGTTTGGCCTATCCGCACTCGCAGAGCATCGAATTCATCGACGCTTGCGCGGACTTGCAACGAAGTCGTGTCGCACATGATGAGCATCGGTTCTTCGCTTGGTAACTCGCCGATTTCGACATTGATCTGCAGAACCTGACCATCGCTTGGAGCTACGATGCGGGTCTTGGCTAACGCCGCTTCGGCAACGCTCACTTTCGCTTTGGCGGCGGCCAAGCGAGCTTCGATGGACTGAATGTCTTCAATCCTGGCGGGATCGTTGATGGACGCAAAGTGAGCTTGGGCGGCGGCGTACAGTGCCTTCGTCGATTTAGCGCGAGATTCGTAAGCATCAAGATCGGCTTGACTGATTGTGTTCGACTGGGCGAGCCGAATTCCACGCTCATGCATTTTGCCGGCAGTAATCATCTCAGCGTAACGATGTTCACACATCTGCTGCGCTTCGTCCTTTTCATTTTGAGTTGCGCCGCTTCGCAAACGATCTCGTTCCGCTTGAGCGATTTGAACACCGGCAATCGCCAATTCCAATTCGGCACGCACCATTTGGGCATCGAGTTCAATTAGCACTTGCCCCTTAGCGACCGCTTCGCCCTCTTGTACCAAGATATTCGTGATGCGTTCGCGAATTGTGGCAAACAGATTCACTTCGGGCGCGATACCTTCGACGCGACCGGCAGCAAAGATTACGAAGTTACTGCTGCGTTGATGCGTGCTCACGGGATACGATTTCTTCTGGGCTGGATCTTCCAAGTCCGCAGAGTCTATCTGAAAAATCTCTCGCCCAATCTCCTGCCAGTTCATGTTGATGACAGCAGCGATTGCGCTTAGGAGACCGATGGCGATGATGAACTTCAGCTTCATACACTGTTTCCAATTTCAAATTGAATGTATGGAGCAATTGGAAGGCCAACTGGAATGCCGACCGGACCAGGACGATTTTGCTCGACTGTACCGCTAGCGGTCACTTGATGGCTGTTACCGACCGACTCAATGCGCCCATTTTTCATTTCGCAGATCTGATCGGCAAATTCGTAGATGCGAGCATCGTGGGTCACGACAACTGCGGCGGCCCCCGTCTCGTTTACCAGCCGCTTGAGAATCTGCATCGCTTCGCGGCCTGATTGACTATCGAGCGACGCGGTGGGTTCGTCGGCTAGAACCAACTGAGGAGAAGCCACAACGGCTCTGGCAATGGCGATTCTTTGGCACTGACCAGGGCTCATGCGATTCGGCTGTGAACTCCGATACTCCCACAGACCTACTCGTTTCAGCATCTCTCCGGCTCGCTTCATGGCTTCGGATGCTGCAACACGTTGTAGCGTCAGCGGTACTGCCACATTTTCGATGGCCGAGAGTCCGCGAATCAACTGGAATTTCTGAAACACGAATCCTATGTAGTCACGTCGCAAGGCTGTTTGAGCTGCAGGACCGAGTTGCAGAATCGGTTTCCCGTTGAAGTAGATTTCACCTTCGTCGGGTGTGAGCAAACAACCTAGAATCGAAAGCAGCGTACTCTTGCCGCTTCCGGAGGGTCCCACCAAAAATGCGAATTCACCACGTCGAACATTGAAGTCGACTTCGCGAATAACCCAAGTTTCGCCATGCCCCTGCTTGTACTTCTTGCCAACCTGCTTCACCTGCACTGCGTAGTCGTTGGCAGTTTCCGGCGTGAGATTGAGAGGCGTGCGTTGTGTGATGTTAAGCCCCATGAGTTACCCTGTAATACCGCGTGCAGACCCCGGGCGGTGTCCAATACTCTGTTCACCCTTCTTGCTTCGGCATCGCGTAAAACAACAATGAGCAGTAATCTCAAGCAAATCGTCAAACTCAAGTGGGGCCGCGGCGACTACTCCTAGAATTCGTGTTTTGTCACTATTCGCGATTCTAACGGTTTACTACAAAGCGTATTGGAAGACTCTGTTAGTCAAGTTGTGGGTGCATTGGGGGATGTTTCACCAATCCAGAGTTCAACTGGTAATCCAATGATAAGTGGAGCGTTGGGATCGATTTCGACCCAGATTTCTCTTGAGCGAGTATCCATGCGCGCGTCAGGCCGATCGGATGTGACTTGTTTACGGTGCATTCTCGGACTAATTCGGGTAACTCTCCCCACGAAGTCAGTGTCCTTGATCGCATTGGTCTGAACGCGTACTGGTTGCCCGATTTGCACTCGCAAGGCATCGAATTCATCGACACTAGCCCGAACCTGAAGGGTTTCCGTGTCGCACATGATTACCAGTGGATCTTGTGAGGGAAGTTCCCCTACTTCAACATTGATCTGCAGGACTTGACCGTCACTGGGTGCCGTGATGCGTGTCCTAGATAGCGCGGCCTCGGCCACATCCAGTCGGGCTTTAGCAGCGGCCAAGCGAGCCTCAGCAGCATCGAGGTCTTCCTGTCGAGGAGGATCGCAAATGGTGGCTTGATGAGCTTTAGCCGCTTCGTAGAGTGCCTTGGTCGACTGAGACCGTGATTCATATTCTTCGAGGTCGGTGCTACTAATTGCATTGCTGTTGGCTAAGAGCAGACCACGTTCTAGCATGCGAGCCGCCGAGATCATTTCCGCCTCTCGGTGATCACATTGTTTCTGCGCCTCGTCACGCTCGCTTTGAGTTGGACCGTGAATCAATCGGTTCTTTTCTGCTTCGGCTAGCTGTACACCAGCTTGGGCTAGAGCCAACTCGGCTTGCAGAAGCCGATCATCGAGCTGAATTATTAGTTGCCCAGCACGCACGCGATCCCCTTCGCGCACTAAGATCTGCATGATCCTCTCGCGAACGGTGGCAAACAACTCAATCTCGGGTGATACGCCTTCGACTCGTCCAGCCGCATATACGATCACTTGAGGCTGTGCCACGGATCGGCTGCTGGTCCGCGAATCACCTTCAATGGGCTGACCGCCGACCTCGAACGCTACAGAAAACAAACTCAAGATCAAGAATGAAAGTAGTAAGATCCACTTCATGCGAATTTTCCAATTTGTCGGACTGTCATGGAACTCGGTAGGGGCGGTATACCTAAATCGCATGTAGTGCCGCGGGGCAATTGGTTGGTCGTTTTCTGAATGTACCTCTTTTCTCAATCCGCCCTATTCCTAGACTACCATTCGCAGTTTGTGCTTTAATGAGCTTCGAATTTGGTTGGATGCACACACTTTTGCGAGACTTCCAATGAGGCAGTTGGAAGACCGCGTGGGGGTGTGCAACGTCAAGCTACTTCCCGCAACGCTTGTTGAAGTTTTAGTAAATTGATGTGTAATTGCAGTTGTCGGTAGATTTGCATTTCGGCATTTACTGCTTACGGGAGATACGTCAACTTTTAGGCTCTTTAAGGTCAAGCTTGCCGTGTAGTTGGGTTCTGACATCGAGAATGCATGTAACGACCTATCATCGGTCTACTTGCGCGGTTGCTGTTTCCCTGATACTTCGCACAGCGATCTCACTATAATGGTGGCTACAAGACGACATTCTCGAAATTGCAAGTAGAATCGCTTCGTTTTTGCCCCAAAACACGTCAGGCTTATCACCGAATCACTATGACGCTGATAAATAAATCAAGATCCAGCTGGTTTCGAACCGGGTTAGTGGTCGCCGCATGTTGGATCGTGATGGTGGGGCTACCGTCCGTTCGAGAGGTTCGCGCCTTGTTGATCGCGCCGCTCTATGTTCACGACGAAGATGCTTCTGGCGATTTCGCGTACGTTATGGCTGATGGCAGCGCGTATTGGGAGCGACTCAGAGCAGCATCAGATCTCTATCACATGCACAAAATCGGGCGCATCTACATCCTTGATGAGCCAGATTCTTCCGGCTACCACTTTGTCAAGAGACGTTCCGTTACTAAAACAGAGCTCGCTATGTTGTACTTGGAACTGTTTGGAGTTCCCAAGGATGTAGTCAGCACTGTAATTGCGCAAGACAGTGCGTTGATGGGTTCCCTCAGTGAAGCGGTAGCGGTTCAGCAGAACTTGCCATCAGATGTAAAGCAGGTGGTCGTGGTGACGTCCGCACCCCATACTCGGCGCAGTCGATTGTGCTTCCAACGCACTTTACCTGCCAATGTTACCATTAAGACTTTCTCAGCGACCATACCAAAGACTAGCGACGAACTGCGTGCGCCCATTTTTCACGAGTACATTAAGCTGGTGATTTACTACTTTGTAGCCTAACGATTAGCCGCAGTGCGCTAGCACCGGTTCCGTGGGCGAAAACCGGACGCAATTAGCCGGAACGCGCTAGTGTCGCGAATCGTAAGTTCTATACCGCAGCTTTGCCGCAAGCGGGCGAGGACGCCCGCGCTCCGGAATACCGGATGTCCCTCCGCAAGAAAATCCAGGTGAGTTCCAAAAGTCACCATACTTTGT
>JANRMD010000052.1:0-4329 GCA_033761895.1 Pirellulaceae bacterium
CGCGGCTTTGTACCCCGTCATGCAATAATGGTAGCCTGTGTTGTGACCGTTATCCTTGTGGCTGTGCGAACGCAGCATCGTGAACTTGTCGCAGATCTGAGCTGTCAACGGACAGTGTTCGCCTACGAACGTGCCTGGCACGTTTGTCGATATCGGTTTATAGGGTCCACGGATTTCCACCGGCGCTTCGGGTTTCAAGTCCCACATATCAATCGTGCTTGGCCCACCTTCCAAGAACAGGAAGATGACACTCTTGGCCGTCGCGGGTTTACCGGTACTTGCAGTCGCTTGCAGCTCCAACAAACGTGGCAACGTAAGGCCACCAATTAAACCCACTGAGCCGATGCGCAAACTTTGGCGTCTCGTTAGTCGATTGCGAGCGTTTAGTGACATAGCGTGCCTCAGTTGCTCTCAGGCTAGTTAGTGGTTGTACAGAAACTCTTTGCTGTTCAGCAGAGCCCATAAGATATCTTCACAGGCTTCTCTGCGATCGGCCGTGTTGGCCATCGTCTCAAGTGCACTTGCTTGTTCTTGGGCACTTGGGTAACGCGAAAGAGCGCTCAAGAACAATTCATCGACGATCTTTCTTAAAGACTCCCGCTCGATAGCTTCAGTCTTGGCTAGTCTCGCGGCCAAGCCTGTTGGTGATCGCAGTTTGGCCATGATTTCAGGAGAGTTGGTCAAATGCAGCGCTTGAGCAATACTCGGATCGTTGCCCCGTTCGCATTCGCAGACACTGGCGCGAACAGGTCGGCCGAAGATACGCAGAAAGTAGTGCGGTAGCTTGTTATCCCAAATCTGAATCGCTCGAACTCCCTCTGGCCAACCCGCATAGTTTTCAGGCACTCCGGTCGCTTGGCATATCGCATCAAGCAAGACCTCGGCAGGCAATGCCTTAAACGTGGCGTGAGAAAAGTTCTGAGTGTCAGCAATATTGCTTACCGTTGGTGCGGAGCTCAATTGGTATAAATTCGACGCGAGCAGCAAACGGGTGAAGGCTTTCAGATCATAGTTGAGGACTCGCATCTGTTCTGCCAACGCATTCAGCAGCGGTTCGTTTGTGGGTGGATTGGTGGTCCGCAAGTCATCGATCTGCTCGACTAAACCACGGCCAAAATAGTGAGCCCACAAGCGGTTGGCAATCATCTTGGCGAAGAACGGGTTCGATGGCTCCGTCATCCACTGCACCAGACGGACTCGGCGATCTTCATAACGCGCAAACTCACTAGGCTGAGCTAATAGCGTTCGGGCAGGTACCAGCTCTCCCGTTCTCGGATGCTTGAAGTCTTGGCCAGCCGCGATGACAATCGCATCACCACCATCGGCCAGTTTCTTTCGACCAACACTGCTAAACAAACCAGCCACCGCAAAATAATCTTCCTGGCTCCATCGATCCGAAGGATGATGATGGCACTGTGCGCATTCGATTCTCACACCCAAAAAGGTCTGGCAAACGCTCTGAGCCAACAACTCGGGAGTGTCGAGCGCCTTGAAGTAAGCCGCAGGACCTTCAGCGGTCAAATTCCCTTTCGCTAAGAGTAGCTCGCGGACCAGTCCATCGTAGGGTTGGTTTTCGCTGAATTGACGACGCAGCCAACGCGTAATCGCCACGGCGCCCGCAGGACTAATTTTCGTTTGATCGACACGCAGGAGATCGCTAAATCGCATCGTCCAGTAATCAGCGTACTCGCTCCGTTCCAACAATTGATCGACCAGCAACGCACGTTTGTTGGCCGAGGTGTCGCTCAGGAAATCACGTGCTTCCTTGGCGGACGGCAGTGTTCCAATCACATCCAGAAATGCGCGGCGTAGGAAGGTTGCATCGTCACAAACGGGACTTGGTTCAATGCCGAGACGTTGGAGTTGATCCCAGGCCAAGCGATCAATGAAGTTGTTTTCGGCCGGCCGAGCAAATTGAACATCGGGCCGCGGCGATGTGACTCGGCAGATGGCTACATGCCCCAGATACTTGGCCATTACAGCCGCCTCGCCTGGCAGTTCACTCGTCTGTATCAAGGCCCGACCATCGACACCCACTAAGGCTGGGGCATTCGATTCATACTCAGCTTCGGTGGTGACACATTTTCGATTGCCTTCGCTGTCGATCGCCCAGACTCGCAACTGTTGCGACTGATGCGCCAGTAGAATTGCATCGCGTGGCTCAACTTCGATCCGCACAACTTCCGGAACATGGATGGCTTCGAAAGCAGCACCTTCGGCAATCCAGCGAAGTAAGCGTCGGTAACGCAAACTGTTCGGGTCCAGCGATTGGCCACCACCATGAGGCACGGTGGCTGTCGCCTTGCGCAGCAGCAAACTGCTCTCCGGATTGGCCAACGAGACTCGTCGTGAACGACTGTGGAGTGCGATGGCTTCGTGGTCAGTTTGAGGATCGAACCCAAATACGCTGAGCTTAAATCCGTTTTGCCCTTCTGCTTTGCCATGACAACCGCCGACATTGCAGCCGGATTTAGTCAGTAAGGGAATGATCTCTTGCGAGAATGAAATCGGTCGCGGCTGATCGATTTGCTCATTGCGTACATCGATCCGTACCACCTGCTTATCCAATTCCACTTCGATTGCCGTCTGCCCATCTCGCAGCGGCCGCACCAATCCCATTTCGTCTACGGTTGCGATTTGTGGGTCAAGGCTTCGATACTTGACCGTGCGAGTCGCATCGATCGATCGTCGACCAGATTCAGCACTAGTGATCGAGACCAGCAGTTGTTGTGTGGCCTCAGGTTGCCGCAAAACAATCTCGCGCGGAGTGACTTCAAAGTTCGAATCTAAGGTGGTCGCTTGCCCGAAGACGCTGGAGATCGTCGATAGAAAAACAACGCCCCAACTGAACCGGATGGGTAGCCAACCGATCGTGGACTGACAACAACAAGCAACAGGGCAGGGTGGTTTCAAAGGTCAATCGCGCAACAAAGGGAGCAAAGGTGCGGCGTAACCGAGGCGGGTGGGTGGTTAGTGCGCGAGCATTGAAGGTATCACCCCTTAACTCCTGCAGGAATCCACGTCCATAGCCTAGTAGATTCGTCTGCCACTGTAAAGCTTTGCGGGTAGCGTGAGCTCCTGCCACGGTCAAAACCTCGACTTTCGGGGGTCGAAAAACGACAATTTGCAATTGTCAAATAATCCGACACTCTTTGATGCGTAAAGATGATTTCAGCAACTGGCCGATTCACTGCGGAAGGGTAACGGGAATCCCGTCATTGCGACCAGCCATCGCTCGATAGGTTGGCATGTCGACGTTTGTTGAAATCGTGTGCGTGGAACCGTCCATAAGCAAGAACAAGGCTCCACCGGCATGAGGGCCCCAAAACCCACCCGGGCTTCCGGTGGGTGCATTTGGTCCTCCGGTGCGAATGTGCACGGTCGCCATCGTGATCGCAGGTCGCGTGGTCTGACCGACCGTCTGCCCGCGACTCTGTGCGATGCGTGGAGAAAAAACTATTTGCGCCGTTGGAATTACTCCCGCCCATCCATTCGGAGCAAACATACTGGCACGCTCACCGATCGCGATGGTGTTCGAAGTCCCATCGGTAATTTCCGCGATTCGAACGGCAACGTTGCGGTGGAACATCCCATTGAAAGGCTGCTGTTCGTACATAGCTGTGTAGGCGGGTGCATTGAGAGGATCACCTCCTCCCAGGCAACCGACATAACTTGTATGCGCCAGATCGGTTACCCCCAAACTGACAGGCCATGCAACTACTGGCTCATTCCAGGCATCTGAGGGGCACTGATACTCCTTAACCCGAGTGCTTCGCGCGGGCTGATTCACCGCATGAGAAATCGGCAAATTGAAGTTGATTGCGTTGTGTAAATTCGTCTGCTCGATTTGCGGCAGCAGCATTGCAAAGAAGCTCCAGCCAGGTCCAGCTTCGGGGATAGGATCATTTCCCCCGCCAGACCAAGCCCCTGTCACTCGAGAAATGAAGCCAGGTGGGAATTTTCGATGGGCTGATTCATAGTTGTGAAGCGCCAGCCCGATTTGCTTCAGATTGTTGCTGCACTGCATTCGACGGGCTGCTTCCCGCGCTGCCTGAACAGCGGGCAAAAGCAGAGCGACAAGGATACCGATAATGGCAATAACCACCAAAAGCTCGACTAAGGTAAATCCTGAGGATCGAACTCGCGACTTGAGATATCTCGCTGGGCGTAGTGATCTGGAAACTGCAGACATAGCAACCTTTCAGCCAAAAAAGCAATGGTTAGACGTTGGTAGGTGGCTGGCTGGGCGAATCCGAATCTCGGAAACAACGCCGCTTGCTTGCTTCATGTCCTGACTATTGTTACTGAGACTCAGTCTCATTGCAAGCA
>JANRMD010000053.1:0-5654 GCA_033761895.1 Pirellulaceae bacterium
AGCCTGAGTGTCGCACAATTGTCTCAATTGTTGCAGCTACGATTGGGACCTGTGGTTGGCATGTCCCGGTGTAGCCACCGTCGCCAGACGGTGGACACGATGCGTGTGCCTAACCACCGCTTGGCAGCGGAGGCTACGAGCAAACCCAAAATCTAATCTGGACGAAGCACTAGACTGTTAGTGACTTGGTGTTGGAATGCTAAGTGAAAAAGGGAAATGAGTAGTGATAGAAGACAACAGTCCCTATAAAGTCAGCCTGTTATCTCCGCCTGTGGTATTGGATACGATGCCGGTCAGTTTTCCACGACGAGCCCTTTTGAAGTCACTCGCAGTCATGCTGCCGTGGCCGATGTTAGGCATTTTTGCATGCTTGAGTTTGTCGCTGTTTGAGAAATCGACCGAGGCAATATTCATGTTTGGCAGTGTCACCATGCTCTTTCTCTTGCCGCTTGCCTTCGTTCAAATCGCTGAGTGGGTTTTCGGTGTGCTGATCGGAATCGTGTGGCTGTTGGTCCTTTTGTTGCCTCTCTGCTTTAGCAAAAAGTCTCTTCACCCCAAGTACCATGTGGAATTCGTTTTAGCCGGCCAATCGCTGTTCTCGGCGATTCAAGCTGGGATGGGTTTCCTGGTGGTTCTGGGGAAATATTGCTAAGTGCCCGGTCGCTTAGCGGGCAGCATCGGTCAATTTCGATATCGCCGAAGGATGGCGAGCCCCAGATGGTAAATTGTTAAGCAAGTATCGCAGAATATGCATTCGAACGTGCACCAAGGTGCCGTCGCCTTCCCGCAGTCCGTGATCGCGGTTAGGGTAGACCATGTAGTCAAACGGCTTGCCTAAAAAAATCAAGCGATCGACTAAGCCTTCGATGATTTGAATGTGCGTGTTGGTTTCGCCGGACCCGGTCATAATTAGCAGCTTGCCTTTGAGGCCTTCAGCAAAGTTGATCGGAGCTGACCTTTCATATCCGTCCGGATTCACCTCACGAGTTCGCATGAAGATTTCCTGAAACCATGCGTTGTAAAGATGAGGTTGTGGCTTCGGCACAACTGCAATTCCAACATGATAGGATTCTGGTTTACGGAAAAGAGCGTTTAAGGTGTTCGAACCACCGCCGCTCCAACCCCATATTCCGATGCGGCCAGTGTCGATGAACGGGCATTGCTTTGCTAACGCTTTCAGGCCTGCCTCTTGTTCCTCGGTTGACAATGGGCCCAGGCTACCAAAGATGGCTCTTCTCCACGCAGCACCTTTGGGGCAGGGAGTCCCACGATTGTCGATTGAAACCACCACGTAACCCAACTCGGCGACGACTCGATGGAAATCGATTTGCGCCGCTCCCCATTCGTTCAATACCGTTTGCGCGTGAGGCTCGCCATAAACGTAGATGAAGAGCGGGTACTTCTTGTCTGGGCTGAAGTCTTTTGGTTTGAGCATCCATGCATCGCATTCGATACCGTTTCCGATTTCAAGCTTCAGGAACTCGGCGGGCTGACAGGCTAAGGAATTCACTCGCTCGCGAATTTCAGCGTTGTCCTCCAAGTGCTTTACAACTCGATGAGACTCCACCTCGATTAGTTCATGAACGGGAGGTGAGTTCAATGTCGAGTAAGTGTGGATAGCCCACTTGGAATCCGGGGAAAAGATATAGCCATGCGTACCAATTTGATTATCGGGCGAGATGCGTACTAACTTGCCAGTTCCGTCCAAGGCAACTCGGTAGAGGTACTTTTGCGTGCCATCCTGTGGTGACGCGTAAAAGTAGTACCAGCCTCGGTCTTCGTCGATGACCGCGCGATCAATAATGTCGTAGTCTCCTGGCGTGACCAACGCCAACTCCTTGCCATCACGTGAGTAGCGATAAGCGTGCCTCCAGCCATCTTTCTCGCTAATGACAACGAACTCTTGGCCACCTTTTAACCATACGAGGCCCGAGTTCTTCGCCTGACTCGACTCAACCCACGCCTTATCGGATTCAGAGAAGATGGTTTTGACCGCGCCGTCGACGCTGACCAAGAGAAAGTCACGTTTGTCGCGGAATCTACTAAACCTCTCGACGAGCACTTCCTCAGAGTTTCCTGCCCACTCAACTTGTCCCAAATACATGCCTTCATCGGGGCACTCGATTGGCAGCCAAGTCAAGTGTTCGCCATTTTTGTTCACAACTCCAACTCGCAGTTTCTCAATCTCCCCACCGACACGCGCAAAACGATTCTGTTTCACTTCAGGGTAGGAAGGGTCGCTGGGAACCAGGACCCATCGCTGCTGAACATGGGTGAAGTCCGCTTCGATAAACAGCACTTTGGATCCATCGGGGCTCCAGACCAGATTGCGATAATCAAGTTCGCGATCAGCAGCAGATGTTGCAAGCGTAATCTCTGATTTATCTTCGTTGTTGATCGCTAGAAGTTTGCCCGCGCGACCTTCCAGTTTAAACCCACCATCGGCTGGTCGTCGGCCAGTGCGTGAGTTGGTTACTACTTCATCATTTGTGGCTACTTTGCGTTCACCCGTCTGCGCATCATAGAACCAAGAAATTTGTTTTTGCGTGATTGGGTCAACTTCTTCAAGCACGAAGCCCGAACTGTCGCTCAGCCAATTTGGCCGAAAGTTCTTGGCACGATACTCGCCGCGATCATAAATTGATTTCAGCCGCGATTCCGCATGGCTGGGCCAGCTTGACTGCTGGGATTCTTGCGGGTTCGCAGTCGCGTGTCTCGTAAAAATGCTTAGCATCAGCATGGCTAGGGCAAGCCGATGTAGTTGGAGTGGAGACTCACCGCGCATAAAAATCCCTTGGGTCAATGTTGTCGAACAGTGCTTCACAGGAATAAAGCAGCCAGCAATCAGGATGTTAAACAAGAGCTTCATTAGATTGTTTTCTGGAGAGTTCAATTAAGAGCTTATTCAGGTCGGCTGTTGATTATCGCTTTAGCCGAAGTAGTTCCGGCGTGTCGGTTGATGTCTCGATGACGCGGATCGTGTCGCGGACGGACTTGGCCTTCTGCTTCATCAGTTCTTCGGGGAAGTCAGGCTCGTCCTTTTCGAAGTAGTTAGCAAGTTCCGTCAGTTCCGGTACGACCGCCTTGGCATGGGTGCCATAACTGAGCAGTATCTCCATCAATTCCGGCGTTCGCATCTCGCTGGCCCACGGGTTCTGCTGTCGCGCATAATGTACGCACGCCTGGATACCTTCTTCGATGTGGTGCTTGGCAAAAAGGCGAAGCCCCTCCACTCGAATACCGTCAGCGAACATCTCACCACTTGGGGCGGGTTCCATGATTGCCTGATAAATGGCGGGGAGTAGCGGCTTGATCTCTTGGGCTGAAAGATTTCGGTAGACCGAACTGAGACTTCCGCGCGCACGACCGTCCTGGTTCTTCAATCCGGCTCGAACCGCTTTGTACAACGCTTCCCGGTCAACGCCTTCGAGAGATCCGCCGAGCATTCCATCGCCATCGAATAAGGCGAAGGCGAGATAACGCTGTTGCATGCCGCGGGGATCGTTGGCCTTGTCCACTTCAGCCAGCAACTCCAACAGCTTCGGGACTGCAGGTTTGGCTGCAGGCCCGATTTTGGCTAGCGCTTGAGCCGCGTTGACGCGGAGCCAAAGGTCTTTGTCGTTAAGGCAATTCTGCAACGACTCCACCGCTGGCTCGGCCCGCCGCCCAAGTGTGCTCAGGGCCTGGCATGCACCGTAG
The DNA here is from genome assembly GCA_033761895.1 of Pirellulaceae bacterium. Taxonomy (GTDB): domain Bacteria; phylum Planctomycetota; class Planctomycetia; order Pirellulales; family Pirellulaceae; genus Aureliella. Next base: position 3,700 of record JANRMD010000053.1, read on the forward strand.
CGAGCGTCGAGATTGGAAGCTTCGAGGAGTTTGACAATGGCTGAAACAGGCACTTCTTGGCGACGGCCTAGGGCCATTGCGGCACGCTCTCTAACAATCGGCGACCAACTGCCGAGACGCTCGACCAGATCATCGACTGTAAGTTTGTCGTAAGCGCTGTGGCGGTCTTTATTGTCCCACCCGCGGCCATCGGCAATCAGGGATTCTGCAGCCACGGTGTCCAGGTTGGAAACTACAGACTTCCCTGCGCCGGTCAGCCGAATCTTCTTCAGGGGCATGGCGTAGGCTAGCAAGTAAGTGCCCGTGGCATCGAAACCTTGGAAGCTGTCGTGTTCGTTTTCCGGCGGGCCTTGATGCGGGTAACTACCATCCCAGCAGCGCGCGAGGTCAAAGTACCAAGCACCGAACTCTTTCATCCATGCTCCAGTGGCATTCGGGCCGGATAGTGCAACACTCGGCATCGCCCAAAGCATATTGAAATAGTTTCCACAATGTCCGCAGTCGCGCTCAGGCCCGTGTGCTGCCAAACTCATTCGCGAAAAGAACTCGGCGCCCTTGGCCTCGCCCAGTGAGTTGAAGAGCACCGCTGCCATACCGCACTTGCCGTTATCTTCATGCCCCTCCATCCACGGAGCGTGATCGCCGTAGGGAACCGATCCCTTTCCGATGTAGAAACGCAACAGCTGGGCGCTGCGTTCAATGGCCTTATCTACCACAGCCTCCGTCACCCCTGCTTCGCGTGCCAACACCAAGCTGATTGTGAGCACCACGCCCGGTGAGTTCATCATGCCGTAACCGCTCAAGCGGCCGTCAGGAATGGCGAATCCGTGTCCCCATGAGCCGACCGCGCTTTGCCCCTTTGCAGCTTCCATCGCGATCCGCTTCAGGCCTGGCAACACCGACTGATCGCTAGTCGCCAGAGCGTATTCGGATAGGAACAGCATGCAGTAGCCGTAGTACCACGTTTGCATCGACTTGTCTGAATACCGGGCCGCCCACTGGGCTTCTCTCTTCACCAGCGGCAGGTACTCGGGATTGCCACTGGCCAACAAAGCGAGTGCGTTCAGCGAACGTGGAATCGGATCCGTCTCCATATAGTTCGGCTGCGCCATCCGCGCGGCCAACTGCTTGCATCCCTGATCGAGCAGAAGTTTCGACTTATCGCAATCAAAGGGTGCAGTCTGGCTGTAACTACCGAGAACGCGTAAGTTTATCGCCACCTCGTCCGTCTTGCCCGCGCGCCAGCGAGTGAGGGTGAGTTTGCCATTGCCCGCTTTCGTTTCCGCCTTCGTGATCGCCTGGCCGAATTCTGTGCGAGGGTCGAAGGAGAACGGCTTACCGCCGACCCCGAGAATTACGTCACCGACTTGAAGCGTATCTGCTGTGGGAGAACCCTTGTCGACTTTCGTGATCAATATCTGCCGAGCATCTGTGGTCACCAACCTGTCGCAAAAGATCCATCCACGAAGCCCGGTCGGCCCGAGGTTCCAATCATGCCGCGAGTCCTTCGGGCGTTTCGCATCCTTGGTGAAGTCCGGCACGACGACTGGGTTCTGCGCGATTGCCGTAGTGATGTGCGTCAACGCAGCTATCACGCAAAGCGTTACTATCCGCGCGCGACCCTTGATCATCATCTCTTTATCCTTGGAGTTTGGGGATGGGATTTCCTACTAGGTTAGCAGGGATTACTCAGATTATCTGGCGGTGATGGTCAAACTTTTACCAGCAGTTTTTGCTTCAACGTGCACCATTAGAAACGATGAGCGAGTCAGATAGAGATAGTGTGGTAAGGCGGCGGCTGGTCTGTGCGACAAATAGCAACAAGACAAAATCCGTTTATGTAACTTTTGTTCCTCTTCAGGCAACACAGTCACGAACGAAGGAACTCCCCATCGCCTCGGTACTCCGGGGCGGGGGGTGAGGGGCGCACGGTCTGGAGTAAGCGACTTTCTCAA
>JANRMD010000054.1:0-4765 GCA_033761895.1 Pirellulaceae bacterium
GCTCTGTCCAGATTAGATTTTTGGGTTGATCGCACTCGAGTGCTATTAACCGCACGGCGTTAGCCGCGGTTTTCACATTGCGGAAACCGGTGCTAACGCACATCGGTTAATGTGCCTAACCTCAAAATCTAATCTGGACACAGCACTAGTGGAACGTCACGATTTAATCTTAGGGTAATCGGGTTTGGGTGGCACGCCCCCTGAGGCTCTGCGAAGGGCGTGGTTCCAGCGTAATTCGACACGCCCTTCGCAGAGCCGCAGGGGGCGTGCCACCCTACTATTAAAGCTTGACGTTCAACTAGCCAATTATTGGGATGATTTGACTGGCGCTTGCATCGATTCGATTCAGCTGCGTTAGCCTTTGAAATAAGAGCGGCGTCGGGTTACGAAAGTCGCTGCAAAAAGCTATAAATCTCCGAGAGATTACGAACGTAATTATCAAAGAATTCAATCCCTCAGAACTATCCCAAGGCTTCCGAAATGGCTCGGGCACTCGAAGCACTCCGCAACATCGGTATCATCGCTCACATCGATGCTGGCAAGACGACTGTTACCGAACGCATGCTCTACGTCAGTGGTGCCAAACATCGGGCGGGCGGAGTTGATGAAGGTACGACCGAGACCGACGACGACCCCGAGGAACAAGAGCGTGGCATCACCATTTACTCTGCGTGCGTGACCTTTCGCTGGGGGAATCATGTCGTCAACCTGCTCGATACACCAGGCCACGTGGACTTTACGGCCGAAGTCGAGCGTTGCTTGCGCGTCCTCGATGGGGCCGTGGTGGTCTTTAGCGCCCGCGAAGGGGTCGAAGCGCAAAGCGAAACGGTTTGGCGTCAGGCGAACAAGTATCAAGTCCCACGGATTGTGTTCATCAATAAGCTCGACCGTGAAGGGGCCGATTTCTATCGGGTGCTCGAAGACATTGCCGCGCGCCTGAATGCGACTCCTGTCGCCATTCAAATCCCGGCTGGTCAAGGACCAACGCATACCTCCGATCCGTTCACGGGTGTGATTGACCTGATCGATATGCAGTTTATTCGCTTCTCGAAAGAGGACGACGGGAAACAAGCTCTCAAAGAAGAAATTCCAGCGCACTTGGTCGAAGATGCTCAGGGTTGGCGGGACGTGATGCTCGAGTCGCTTTACGGCTTCAGCAACGAACTTGCGGAACTCGCCCTGGAAGAAAAACCGATCCCCGCCGAACTCATTCGCAAGGCTTTGCGCGAGGGTTGCATCAACATGAAGATTCAACCCGTGCTCTGTGGATCCGCTTTGCATGGCATGGGCATTCAGCCCTTGCTCGATGGTGTTGGTTACTACTTGCCGAGCCCGCTCGATCGTCCGCCTGTAGTGGGCGTCGATCCCAAGAAACGCGACAAACAACTCGAGCGGAAGCCCTCGGCCAAAGAGCCCTTCTGCGCATTAGTTTTCAAAATTCTTCCAGCGAAGACTGGCGATTTGTATTGGATCCGAGTCTATTCGGGGACACTGGAAGCCAACTCGAGGGTCTACAATCCCAACCGCGATAAGAAAGAGAACATCGCCCAATTGTGGCAGATCCACGCAACCAAGAAAGAACGACAAGGCCAAGTGCAGCAGCTGGAGTGCGGTGATATCGCCTGTGCTATCGGCCCGCGACTATCGATCACAGGTGATACGCTGTGCGATACACGCGACATGATCGAGTTACCGAGCATTCAGTTCGCTCAAGCGGTGATCTCGATGGCCATTGAACCCGAGAACGCAACCGAGCGGAAGAAGCTGTCTGAAGTGCTCGACATGCTCAAGCGGCAGGACCCGACCTTCAACGCGATTGAGAACGAAGAGTCAGCGCAAACGCTTATTTGCGGCATGGGTGAATTGCATTTGGACGTGATCAAGCACCGCCTGACGCGGGACTTCAATCTCAACGTCAAGTTCTACAAACCGCGTGTGAATTACCGCGAGACGATCAGCGATAAAGCCGAAATTGTCGGCCAGTGCAATCGTCAGATCGGTGCCGTTCAGATGTTCGCCCGCGTCAAGCTGCTCTTTGAACCACTCGAGGATCGCTCTGCCAGCGTCATTGTGCTCGACAAGAACTTCGGCGAGGGTGCCCTACCCGACAACATTAAGACAGCCATTTTGGAAGAACTTCGTGGACGCGCTCAGGGTGGTGGACTGATCGGCAGCTTCCCACTGACTGGCATGCGGATCAGTTTGCTCGGTGGTGAAATGCGCGAAGTCGGCTCGGACGAAATCGCTTTCCGAATCGCCTCGAACGATGCCTTTGACGAAGGCTTGAAAGCCGGCACGGCGACGTTGCTTGAACCGATCATGCGGATGGATATCACCACCCCCGATGATTACATGGGGGAAATTGTAGGTGACTTGCAGCAGCGACGAGCGCTGATCGAAAGTACTGAGGCCCGCGGCGTCATGACAGCCATCACCGCTTATGCACCCCTCAAGGAGTTGTTCGGTTACTCATCCGCCATCCGCTCGCTCAGCCAAGGTCGCGCGTCCTGTTCGATGGAACCTCACGGCTACCAGCCTGCACCTGAACAAGACGTCGAGAGCTTCGGGTACTAGCCAGCGCTTCGCCCACCACGTTCGATCGTCGCGTAGCGGAATGCGTCAAGCATTTCGATTGCTTGGGTAGCGGAAAGCGTCAAGCATTTGGAGTAGCCACCGTCGCCAGACGGCGGACACGATGCGGGGTGACTAACCACCGCTTGGCAGCGGCGGGTACCGCGGCCCCCGAAAGCCTTGACGGCTTCCGCTACCCAATGATCAACAAGCCCTCAAGCATTTTCGGGTAATCTCGTAGCGGAATGCGGCAAGCATTTCGATTGTTTGGGTAGCGGAAAGCATGCGTGAGCTTCCCGAGGTCACTCTCGAAATGCTTCGAGGCTGTCTGCGCCCGCTAAGCTCTCGAATGCCACTTTCGTGTGCTTCGTGTTTTTCGTGGTGAACTGACAATATCAACAAGCCGTCAAGCGTTTCGAGAGTACAGGTGCGGTCATCGAAAGCCTTGACGGCTTCCGCTACCCTGTAATCTACGAGCCCAAAAGGACGTTCGCGCTCCAGAGGCACTCTGCCCGATCCGACTTAACCTCTACCTTGAGGCGAGTTCCAGGTGGCTGAGCGGGACGTAGAACTTCCGATAGCGTTTTCCGTCTCCATACAGTTGCCCCTGGGGGTCGACCACCAGCACCGTGGCTCGTCGAGTGATTCGATTGACGATTCCAACGTAACGGGTGCCGTCCAAAGTGAATTGCACGTGGGATCCGACACGGACGTTGAATTTCTCGGAGGCTCGCTCTTGCTGCGTGATCAAATTGTGTTTGTGCTCGGTGTGCCCAAACATTCGACCAGCAATGGTTTGGAATCGCGGAGCCGCACAGCAACTATCCTCCCAAACCAACATCTCGATCAAGTGTATCATCTCATGCTCAAGAATCCGCTGCATGGCTTGCAGTCGGTTTTTGCACAGCAAACCCGTTACGCGCACGGGTCTCTGCACATCGCCAAACGTTTGAAACAGGAGCGTAGCGGAGAGGACGATCTCATAGCGTGTTGCTGGAGATTCTCCACGACGCGCGGCTTGTACGTACCGGACCGTTTTCCCTCCGTTGCTGGTCATGCGTTTCGACCAACGAAACTCGATACCGTGTGAACGGGCAACGGCGAGTGCATGACCGTCAAAGAACTTTTCGTCGTACAGTTCCGCCATCCGTTGCAGGTCCGCGCCTGATGTAACCTGGAAGTTATCAGATCGCATCACTTTCGATTTGGCCAAAACGGTATGGGCAATCTCCGCCCACATTCGTTCGCGTTGTTCACCGCTAAACGCTCGCTGCGAAACAATTGCCTTCAGCGAATGACGCCTTTCAGCAATTGAAAAACCGGCAGGTTGAAAATGAGCGGCGTTTAGCTTCCCAGCTCCGTTCGACATAGTTCCCTCTTGCAGTTCCTGCTCCGTGCGTGGTCCGCTTTATTCCATGGACTAATTGGATTCTGAGTGCAGCTCTTCTTCCCAAAGATCGCGGATCAAGTTCAGCATGCGTTGGATAGTTCGGCGAGTGCGTTGCAGTTGAACCGCAATTTCCTCATTCGAATAACCCTCGAACTTAAGCAACGCAACGCGTTCCAGATTGGGGTCGTTCAACGAGGAGATGAGATCATAGCACTCTTGAGATATCTCTTGAGATGTTGGGGCCGCAATCTGATCTATAGATACGGCACTAGCCTGATTGTCGGTAGGGCATCGCTTGGCTGCGGTTTGGTATTTTACGCGTCGGCCAATCTTCCGAATTAGCACTCGCAGCATGAGCTGCCAAAGCTCCTGGCGGTCGGCGATGGATGCGTATTGACCTTCATTGAGTTTCTTGCACAGGACCTGGAAAGTGCTGAGCGCTGCATCTTCTTCGTCGTAGGAGCTCTTGGACACGTTCGACATACGCAACCGAGCTTGGAGCATCAATTGTCGAAAATAGCGCGTCCACAGCTGTTCCGCAGCCATCGCATCCCCGGTGCGAACCGCCGCTATCCAGCTTGTAACTGAGTGTTCACTTTGCATAGTCATGTTCGCAAATTTCAAGTGACCACTGTTAAGCCTGCTGCAAGATAGGCTTGCCTGGTCATCTCCCCAATGAGCCGCTGAAACTCAGGTCGAACAAACTGCCAATGCTAGCTCGAGCCAGCAGGCCTTACAAAAGTCGGTCACGAAATGCATCAGGCATTGCGGTAACCGTTAAAGCCGCCCCGCGCACCAAAAAGG
>JANRMD010000055.1:0-2102 GCA_033761895.1 Pirellulaceae bacterium
CCTTTTTGGGTTCAAGAGCAAAGCAGAGCTGCTGGCCGAACTTATTCGTACAGGCGAAGGAAAGAGTGGCAGCGCCTCTACCATATGGTCCTTCGTCCATGAAGTGAACAATGGGGATATCGTCGTGGCCAACAATGGGCTTAGCATTGTAGAAGGTATTGGAATCGTAAGGGGCAAGTACTTACCACCTAATCATCGCCTCAATCCGAACCGTGAGAAAACTTACCATCAGCATGTACGCAAAGTCGACTGGGTCATTCAGACACAGTGTGGCCTGGGAAACGACGTTTTCAATCAGCCAACGCTCCACCGATTGTCACTTGATCACATAACACGTATCAAGAAGTGCTACTTGAAGTTTCATCCGGAACTTAAACAGGCCATCTGCGAGCTGTTTCCGAGTCGCCTTGAATCGACAGATGCTGGACTAGACCAAGTCGATTTTATCCCTGACGACGAGGACAATCGCCAAACAGTCCAACGTCAAATAAAAGTGAGACGGGGCCAAAGGAAGTTTCGAGACTTGCAATTAGTGCGATTTGCGGGAGCATGCGCTATTAGTGGTTGCCAACTAACTGATTTGCTGGAAGCCGCTCATATCAGCCCGTATCGGGGCGACAAGGATAACGACCCATCGAACGGCCTGCTTTTACGCGCCGATTTGCACACCCTCTTCGATCTTGATCTGATCGCCATACAACCAGCAACAAAAAAGCTGGTCCTTTCGAAGAAGCTAAAGGACGATCCGTATTACTCTCGATTTGAAAACGAGCTTCTTCGATGCGGTAAAGGCGTAGTAGTATCTAAGTCTGCATTGGAAATCAAGTATGACGCATTTTTGGAAGCTGAGGCTGAGTCCTAGCAATCGATGACAATTGCACGTGACTTTGTACGCTCGTACTGGCAATCTTACACAGCGAGAGGAAACGGACGCAGGCTCTGCGGGGACGCAACTTGCTAGGGATACTTTCGCCGAAGCGTCGGAGAGACGTTGTGGGGCGGCGCGACGAGCCTTTGATGGCCGCCGTCGCGCCGCTTCCTTTTCCCCAAGGTCGCTTCCACGAACTGCCCCAACCACAGGTTCTTGCCGCTGCGACCCGGTGCAATTGGTCGCTCCTCACCCAATTCATTGCATATTATTTGATCTACAATGCCGGAACTAAGCGAAAGTGTGCCCACGAACACGCTGCCGCGCACTCAACTAGATCTCGGGCTCGCGAAATCGATCGAGGGAATGAGGACGCTTTATTGACCAAACCAATTATCAACCCATACGAGCCTTCGCAGCCGGCCACGTTTGACGTGGCGTTGGTGTCGCTTCGCTTCGACGGGGCGATCGAGCGGGCTGACTATCAACGTATGCTACCACGCGGTGAACGGGAATGGTGGCTGTGTCTGGTACTCGCTGTGCTGCTTGGAATTTGCATTCTTGTGTTTGGACCGGTAAGCATCCTGTACGCAATTTCCCAGGGACAGCCGTTGGTGGGCTTGGGTTTAGTCGCGTTTTGGACACTGATGCTCGCAGGTTGGTGGTTTCTTAAACGCCGAATCAGCGCGAGCGATCGTGCGTCGCGCCACCTCAAGTTGTATCCAGATTTACTGGGAACGGCTCAGGGGGAGTTCACCACAGGTGGATTGTCATTCCACGATGGCGTACATACGTATTGGTTTGGCCCACAACATTTGGTGCGGACCGCGATCAGTGCAGATGGCATGCGTGTGCATGTGGATGCCAGTACTCACCGCTACTTGGCATTGAGCGCTCGCATGTTCGACGCGTTTAATGTGGACTCCGCCAATCAACTCAAACGCCACTGGCGACATCTGGCCGAAACGCCCACACAGACGGAGAATCCGCATGGGGTGGAGTTGTGGAATCACATCAGCAAGCCACCTGCCGAGGCAATTCGGTTTTGTGGCTCGGCTACTACAGAGATACCATTAAGAACTCCGGCCTTTCGAAACAGGGCACTAATGGAGTCGGGTTCACTGCTTTTCATTGCAGCCATCTTGATCATCGCACGCAACTACAGGGATAGTTGGATGTTCTGGGGAGGCGGACTACTGGTAGGTTATGGACTGATCACTAATACGCTCAATTA
>JANRMD010000056.1:0-9045 GCA_033761895.1 Pirellulaceae bacterium
CAGTTGATTCTGCCGACCGATGATCACTCCGATCAAAGCGACATTGAACGGCAACAGCAAGCCAACGAGCGCACTTGGCGCTACCGTGCGATCGTCGGTATGGGGCTCTGGTTGCCACTGGAAACCTTGCATTGGACGGCATCCGCGATGCACTGGCATGGTCCGTGGATGTCTTGGATGATGTTTGTCGGAGCCTTGGTAATCATCGTTTTCGCCGGCTCGGAGTTTTACAAGTCGGCTTGGCGGGCCGCGATGTTGGGAACGACCAACATGGATACGCTGATCTCAATCGGCGCAACAACGGCCTTTGTTTACTCGACGATTGTGCTTGTTTTTGGGCTCGATCAAATGACTTACTTCGCCGAAGCTTGCGGCTTGCTCGGCATTGTCAGTCTCGGCCATTGGTTTGAAGCGCGTGCGAGTTCATCTGCGGGTTCAGCCGTTCGTGAACTGCTGCGCATGCAACCTGAAACAGCCGAGGTGTTGCAGTCCGATGGTGCGTCGAAGATCATCCCCAGTCGAGAAGTTCAAGCGGGTGCGAAGTTAGTTGTCCGCCCTGGCGGTCGAATTGCGGTCGATGGCAAGGTCATCGAAGGCCATTCTGCCGTTGATCAGTCGATCGTTACTGGTGAGCCGATTCCAGTTGAAAAGAACATCGGCGATAGCGTTGTTGCGGGATCGATGAACACTACCGGCAGGCTCGTCATTGAGACCAGCGTGGATGGGCGCAATACAACGGTCTCGCGCATCGCAGCGCTCGTACAACGCGCTCAATCGAGCCGAGCTCCGATCCAGCGATTGGCCGATCAGGTCTCTTCAATCTTTGTACCGACTGTTTTGACCATTGCATCACTAACAGTGGCAGGCTGGTGGTTGGCAGGCGATTTTCCCAAAGGGGTCATCTCTGCGGTCACGGTCTTGATCATCTCCTGCCCATGCGCGTTGGGGTTAGCGACGCCGATGGCAGTGATGGTGGGTACGGGCGCAGCAAGTCGGCGAGGAATTTTGATTCGTAGCGCTGAAGCCTTGGAGCGTATCGGTCGCGCGACACGCGTTGTATTTGACAAGACGGGCACGCTGACCGCTGGTAAACCTCAGGTCACTGCCCTCTCGCCGGCTGACAATCACACCCAAGAACAACTCTTACAAATCGCGGCTTCAGTCGAGTTCCCCAGTGAACATCCAATTGCCCAAGCCATCGTAAATGAAGCCACGTCTCGCGGACTAAACTTGTCTCCTGTTCAGAATTTTGAATCACTCCCTGGGCGTGGGGTTCAGGGTCTTGTTGATGGTCGCAGGATCATCGTCGATCGCGATGCCAACACGACAGCTCGTGTGCTCGTGGATGGCGATTGCATCGGTACCCTTTCTTTGAACGATCGCTTGAGGTCGGACGCTATCGATGCGGTGATGGAGCTGAAGCAGGCGGGAATTAGCGTTTCAATCCTATCTGGTGATCGACGCTCCGCAACACAAGCCATTGCTACGGAATTGGGGCTGGACGCAAACGCCGTTCTTTCCGAAGCCACGCCCGAGTCAAAAGCGGCGCATATTCAATCACTGGGAAAAGATGTGATTATGGTTGGCGACGGATTGAACGACGCTGCCGCACTTGCAACCTCGGGTTTAGGAATCGCCATGGCATCGGGCACAAACGTCGCTATTGAAGCCGCTGCAGTGGTTATTCCTGGCGATCGAGTGGCTGCGATCCCAGAACTGATTCAGCTATCACGAGCCACGTTGCGGACGATTAAACAAAACTTGTTCTTCGCATTTTTGTACAACGCCCTGGCTATTCCGTTGGCTGCCTTCGGCGTGCTGGGCGACAGCGGGCCCCTGTGGGCGGCGCTAGCAATGGGGGCAAGCGATGTTACGGTGGTCGGGAACGCGTTGTGGCTGAAGCATAAACTGTCCGCTGTCGAACCAGCCCAGAAGCTGGAATCACCCGAGAAGTTCCCGCAAGGGTAGCGCATTTCGCCAGAAATCTGCTTTGAACGCTCTCCCAATGCGAGTTCCCGATGCGCGCTCCTGATTCTGGCGAAACCCGCGCCAGCTAGTGGTCAAAAAGTGATGACTGAGTCAGAATAGCGGGAACCATCCCTACCCCACCCATTCCTTTCCCTTCAGGAACATCATGAGACAACTGGCTCTAAAGTTCACATGTTTGCTCGCTTTGTTTATCACCGCATCACAAGTCGTTGTCGATCTGGCCGTAGCGGATGAGGGTGCCAAGAAGAAGCTGGTCATTATTGCCGGCAGACCTTCGCACGGACCTGGTGAACATGAGTTCAATGCTGGTGTGCAGTTGATTGCTAAATGTTTGGCGAATCAGCCTGGGCTTGAGACAAAAATCTCGCTGAGCGGTTGGCCCAAAGATGAATCTATTTTCGACGGAGCTTCTGCCGTGGTGTTTTACATGGATGGAGGCGGAGGGCATGAAGTTGTGCAAGAGAACGGCCGTCGCAAAAAGATGGTCGAAGAATGGGCCAGCAAAGGTGTCGGCATCGGTTGTATGCACTACGGCGTTGAAATTGTACCCGACCAAGCAGGTGCCGAATTTAAGCGTTGGATCGGTGGTCATTACGAACACATGTTCTCATGCAACCCAATGTGGGAACCTGCCTTCTCAGCCTATCCTGACCATCCCATCAGTCGCGGTGTCAAGCCGTTTCAGGTTAAAGATGAATGGTACTTCAATATGCGATTCGTCTCGGATATCCCGGGCAATGAACCTGTGACCACTGAGAATCTAAAGTTCGTGCCGATTTTGGTTGCGACTCCTTCAGACGATGTGCGCGATGGTCCTTATGTTTATCCGCAAGGTCCATACAAACACATCGAAGCCAATAAGGCTCGCGCTGAAGCGATGATGTGGTGCGTCGAACGACCAGACACCGGACGTGGGTTTGGCTTTACTGGCGGTCACTTTCACAAGAACTGGGGCAACGATGATTTCCGCAAAGTCGTGCTGAACGCGATGCTATGGATTTCCAAAGTTGATGTGCCCGAAGGTGGCGTAGTATCAAGCGTTAGCGAAGCAGAATTGGCCGCTAATCTCGATCCCAAAGGGAAGAAAAAGTAAGTAGCCGATGATACTGCATTCTACGGCGATAGAGTGGGGCGTCATTTCTTGAGAGCAAAAATGTTGATCTTGCGAACGGCATTTGTTCTAGTTGCCTTCATGACCTGCACTCCAATCGCCTTAAGCCAGGAAGGTGAGGCGAAACAAGTTCTTCTCAAAACACTCGGAGAACGGTTTGCTTGGTTTTTCATAACCCGAAGCGTTAGCGAGGGACCTTTCTGCATCGTCAAGTCGACGCCGTAACTCGGTCCCTCGCTAACGCTTCGGGTTGCGAAAGCCCGACACACGCACCTTCAAAAAGCGTTAGCGAGGGCCCCTTCCGTTACGCTCTTACGCTTTTTGATGTTGCGATGTTTTGATTTAGGGGGCAAAGCCCCCGCAGTTCTGGCAACATGCGCCCCACCCAATTCATGGCTGAGCCCACGGTGCGACCCACTGCGCGACCCACTGCGCGAGAGTGCTAGGAAGTGGCCTCGGACAAGTGGAACTTATCCGTTACGATATCGCCTATGAATTCAGATATAACCAGTTCCGCAGCGCTCGTCCTATTTCGTTTTACCGGTGAGGACAGACCAGGCTTAACAGCGTCTCTCTCTGGGCTCTTGGCCGAGTTTGGTTGCTCCATTATCGACGTCAATCAAGCGGTCATTCATCAATCGCTGCTGCTTGGACTACTGGTCAAAATCCCTGCAGGACATGATTCCGATCGTATCATTCAGGACATGCAAGAACGCGGCACGTCGCTGGGGTTGAAGTGCAGCCCCAAGCGGATCGGGGATACCGACTACGATGCTTGGGTGGGCCGTCAAGGCAAGTCGCGATTCATTTTAACCTTGCTCTCGCGTTCGATCACGGCGGAGCAGTTCCACGCGGTCAGTCAAATGTTGGCCGATCAAGGCCTTAACATCGATGTGATCACGCGGCTTTCGGGCCGACCACCACGGATTGTGATTGATACCCTAACCCGGGCTTGCGTTGAATTTTCACTGCGCGGCGAACCTCGCGATTCCTCGGCCCTCAAGGCCAGTTTACTAGAGCTGTCCAGTCAGTTAAATCTGGATCTCGCCTGGCAGCGCGATGACGCCTTTCGACGTAGTCGGAGGGTGGTTGCGCTCGATATGGATTCGACCTTATTGCAAGCCGAAGTCATCGATGAACTGGCGAAAGAAGCAGGTGTTGGAGAGGAAGTGAGTGCCATCACCGAAGCGGCCATGCGCGGCGAATTGGACTTTGATGAGTCGCTTCGAAAACGCGTCCAATCGCTGGCCGGCCTGTCAGCCAGTGTCTTGCCGAAGATTGCCGAACGTCTGGTACTGACCGAAGGCGCTGAGCGATTGCTTACAACGCTGCGGCGATTTGGTTATCGCACCGCCATTTTGTCGGGTGGCTTCACCTACTTTGGAAACTACTTGCAGCAGCGTTTGGCTATTGATCACGTTTATGCCAATGAACTAGAGATCATTGACGGTAAACTGACCGGACGTGTCGTTGGGCCAATCGTGAACGCGCAACGCAAAGCCACTTTGCTCGATCAGCTGGCCAGTGAAGAGGGCGTTGATCGCAAGCAGTGCATTGCAATCGGCGATGGAGCTAACGACCTCCCGATGCTAGCGCGGGCTGGTTTGGGAATCGCTTTCCACGCCAAGCCCGTCGTTCGACTCGCGGCCGAGCATCAAGTATCAACCATGGGGCTCGACGCAGTGCTTTATCTACTTGGTGTACGCGATCGCGATCTAGGCTCTGTCTGAAAAGGGGCTTAGCCTAGTTTGTAGCTTTTGAAGTTGCGTGTTTCGGCCTTTCGTAACCCGAAGCGTTAGCGAGGGACCGAGTTACGGCGTCGACCTGACGATGCAGAAAGGTCCCTCACTAACGCATATTGATGTTGCGTTTTTTGATTTAGGGGCAAAGCCCCCGGCCAATTGCCCAGCCCAGCCTGAAGGGCTGGGTGTAAGCGCATAAGGAATTGTAGGGCCAAAGGCCCGGCCTTTTGTTTTTGAGTAATTGGTTGATCAGTAAACGGGCGGACCTTCAGCCCTAACGACCAGTTGCACCTTACTCCCCAGCCCGTTGAGCTGGGCTAGGCAAACGCTGGACCTTTGGTCCGTAAATCCCAAAACCGCGCAACTTCTAAACTAACGCATCGGGTTATGAAACCAAGTAAACCGTCTTCCGGATCGCTCCAAAGCAACCAATAGCACAACACCAAAATTTGTAGCTTGGGTAGCGCGTTGTGAGGCGGACAATTAATGTGAAGCGCGTCTCAGAAGCTCTTGCGTTCAGGTTTGGTTTCTTCCTTGTCTTTGCCGTTGCCGAACAACTTGAACGGTAGCTGGAACAAATCAAAATCCATCGGTGGTGCAACATCTTTTCCGTTCCCATTTCCGTTTCCATTTATAGCCTGCGCAAGTGGAGGCAGTTCAAGGTCAATCGTGCCAACGATGGCAACTCTTTCAGGCAACTGAGTTAGGTGTACCTTGCCACCGCGAAACCAATTCAACCACGGCGCTGAGTACTGTGGCGGTGGACCGAACTTGCCGTTCTGCATCAGCACCGCATCGCGCCACGCCGAACTGGTCCACCAACCACCCGTCCGTCCTGCATTGCCAGGCAGTGGTTCGAAGCGAATCTCGCCCCCCAGCGGGCATTGCAAACGTACGTCCAATAGACGCTGCGCGACTTCCAGCGCTTGATCGCCGGGGACCTTGAGTTGCTGGTTGACCGAGTCGAGTAAGCGTGCGTTTCCGTGGGATGACGACCAACCCCGAGCGTACCATTGTCCGTTGATCCACGTTGCCAGCTTTGTTCCCTGCAAGTTACTTACTCGCAGACGCGCTTGGGCATTGTCGGGTGCAATCAAAGTTGCCAGTTGCGGGATGGTGTTATCGATGATGGTGCGATCAAAAGACAATAGGCTGTACCCACCACCTTGCCAGCGCACCAAGCCGCCGAGCATTCGCGAATAGCCCGCGTAATCGGGTGGACCGCCGCCTAAACCCAAGGGCAATTGATCCAGCAAACCTGGCATGGGCCATGCGCCAACGTACGCTGGAGTGGCTTGGAGGGCGCGTAAGGTCTTTATCAATCCCTTGGTCTCTTCAGGCGTGGGCGGGAGCATGTCTTTGACGCCGGCAAAGAGGTGATAATCCTGAGTCGGACGGCCAAGTGGGTTTGAGCCGCTCATGTGCAATTGGATCGCCGCCGCATCATCTTGCGGGAGCGCTAATTCAACGTTCGTCGCAGGTCCTAACAAACTAGCGATCCAGCCGTACTTTTGTTTTCCGAAGGGAGCAACGTAGCCTTCAAGTGCCACGCGTTCCACACCGGGATGCCCCTCCAATTCAAAACGACGCAATCCGACCAATAGAGGATCCATCTGTTGCCATTGTTCTTGGTAGAACGCAGCGATCTTCGCATAGCCATCGGCCTCCACATCAGACACATTGACCAATTCAACGTCTGCGATTGGCAAGTAAGATCCGCGTGCACCACGCAGTGAATCGATCCAGCGTCCCTGGTTGTTGAGTGTCCGCGCACCATCGGCACGTTGGTCGAACCAGGCGGGCAGCAAGCCAGCGGTCTGCATTTCCGTTACATCGTCAGGTACGATGCCTTCCGCGATTGCCGCGGCGCTGGCCACTTCAGCGATTTCCAAATGTGCAATCGATTCGAGTCTTCGACGGAGTTCGATTTGATACTGCGGACTAACCAATTGATGAAAAAACTCGGGCGAGAAGTACGCAAAAACGCTGTAGTTGTTGGCTTCTGGCATCCAGGCTCGTGCCCACTGAAACGAAGGCATCGAAGCCAAGGACGGATCACCTTGGCCGACTTCTAGAAACCGTCGCATTAACGTACTGCTCGTTGTGACAAATACATAGTCGCCGTCGCTAGCCATGAATGAACGCAGGCGATTGTCGGCAGTACTGAGTAGCGAGACCTCTTTGCCGGCTATAGTAACCGTTTCCAGTGATGAACCTGGATTGGCTTTTGCGGCAGCTTTACGATCCCCTTGCATTGACGTGATCAGCAAGGCTGTGTTCTTTGTCGAAAACAAGGCACCTAGACTAGCGCCCTCTTTGACATACAAGTCAGTGCCGATCAGAGCCATATCATCGATCAATTTGTCACCGAACATTTTGGCGATCGCGGTCAGTTTTGCGCCCAGCATGCGCTCCATGCGCGCACTGGCTTCGTAATTAAAACCGCGCATGAGGACCGCTTGGCCGATATCACCGCCAAAACGAGTCGATAACTCTTGAAACCAAACGTAGTTATTGAAGGAACCGAAACGCAAGTAGAAACACTCGGGCGGTACGCGTGTGGCAATCGATTCTACGACCACATCGGGTGGTACCGGTGGCAGGGAAGCGGGCGTCCACCTGGGTGCTGCGGGCACAGGTAAGTTGGCTTCGGCAGCCGAATTAGGGCTGTGGAGTACGTCTTCCAGCATCTCGTCGCGCAACGGTTCGATGGCGGCCAGTAGAGCCAAAGTATCGAGCGGCTGAGCTAACGGTTTCTTTTCTGGGTCTGGTGGATCGAGGTCCACATACTCCACTCCCAATCGCCTCGCCAACATACTCGTTAAGTATTTTTGAACTAAGGTGGGATGGTCGCCTGCGTCGACCGCTCGTTTGGCTTCGACCAGATAATCTTCCCACCATTCCAACAACATCCGTTCGTGCAGCTGTGGCGATACTTGGGGCTGAATCGTAAACCGTTGTTGGATATCGCCCACTAACTGCACGTTCAAAGGCCCAGCACCGCGGTACAAGGCGGAGACGCGGACCGCGACAGGAATGGTTCGCTTCTCCTTGCCCCGGATCGCGTTGCGTAATCGATCGATCAGCGCGCCGCCTCCGATCAAACGACCACCTTGGGACTGCGGCCCTTGCTCGGTGACTTCGATCGATTGCACCGTCACCGCCGGGTAGAAGATTCGATTCTCCGCGTCCTGCACCAAGACTCGAATTGCTTCGTTCGCCAAGCCGGGCGGCAATGGTACTTCAACAGAGAAAATGCCAAACGGTTCGCCTGCGACAGCCCGCGCGACGCGAGCATCTAATTGTGCTGGTAACGGCTGTGCTGGTAGCTGCCCCACTGACTGTTGCGCTACAACCGAAAGCAGAGCCAAGACCGTAGCCAAAGCAACTCGACGGCCAATCATCATTCGTTGATCCAATTCATTCTGCGTAAGACGTCCGTTAAGTTGCCTTGCGGCACCTGTGGGGCGTCAGAATCCAATCCTCCGCAGCGTCTAACTTAGCACGAAGGTTGATTTTCTGCACGCGGACGAGCATAACCGCTACGATCCACCATCGGCGCGAAGATACTGTCGCAGCCTACAGAAAGTGCCCCATTATGCGGGTCATTCCATCTGCAATTCTTGACTAAAATGGGTTCCGAGCCAGTACGAGTGCTTTGTCCACACGCGGCGCGAGTTGATCGATAACCAAGAAATTTCTTCAGTTTGCGGTAAGAAGCAGAGCCCCAAGAGTTATTAGCTTATGAACCATGGACCAGCCCACGATTCCACCAACCCGAGTTTGTTACTTCGGCTGCGTGATGTCCAGGATCGGCAGGCCTGGGAGTTATTCGTTGAGATCTATGGTCCGCTGATTTTCTCATATTGTATTCGCCGCAAGTTACAAAGTTCGGACGCCGCCGACGTGTCCCAAGAGGTGTTCACGATTGTGTCCAAAGCCATTTCCACTTTCGAATATCAAACCGAGAAGGGTCGATTTCGGGATTGGCTAGGCTTGATCACGCATCGGGAACTCATCCGTTTTTGGAAACGAAAAGAGCGCGCCCACCGTTTGCAGTCATCGACTGGACAAGCCGAAGTTGAATCGGCAGAAGATCGTAAAGGTTGGGATGATCACTTTCATGCCGAGTTGTTGCAGCAAGCGATGAAGCGGATCGAAGCCTCGTTCGAGCCTGAGACTTGGGCGATCTTCGAACGCGTG
>JANRMD010000057.1:0-5212 GCA_033761895.1 Pirellulaceae bacterium
ATGTTGTCCACCGTCTGGCGACGGTGGCTACACCAGACCTTTGTCAACCGTCTGGCGACGGTGGCTACAGGGGGACCTGCCAACCACAGTGAACTCCAAAATCTAAGTTGGATAAAGCACTATTTATCCTCCACCGGCATCGCATTTGTCAAATTTTCGCTGAAGTCCTCGGCAACTCAGCTCAGGCTCTTTGCCTCCGGGTGGCACACCGAACTAAACCTCGCTGCTCAAAACACACTTTCTCGGCAGCCCGCAAGGGTTTTTACGGGTTCTTCGCCTTGCCCAACAATTGGTCGTATTTGGCGCTGTACTTACGATACAGCTGCTGATGGCGGTTATCCAAATCGACTTTGCGACCTTGCACAAACGCTTGTAACACCTGCGTCTCAGTCTCAAGAATGTTCCCGTCAGCGATAAATAGCGTGGCGTCCAAGTCGGTTGCCAACGCTCCAACTCGATCAGCCACCCCTAGTATCTGAGCGGCATTCAACGTGATCGACTTCAAGGCATCTTCCTGACTTAACCCATACGCCGAGGCGGTCGCAGCATGATAAGGCAGATTGCGAACACCACTGGCACCGAAACGACCTCCCGAGCAAATGCAGAACTTGATCCCAGCATCTTTCAAACGTTTTGGCAACGTGTAAGCTTCATCGTAGGGGTTGTCGCGTCCACTTGGTGTGCGATAAACGCCTGAAACGATGACCGGCACATCAGCTTTCTTCAGCAATTCTGCGCAATGCTCCGCTTCATAACCACCGTGAATCACCAACTTCAGGTTTCGCTGCTTTGCAAAAGCCACCGCGGATTCAATCTGCGTGATTGAGGTTGCATCAGCGACCATCAGCAGCGAACCATCAAGCACTCGCGCCATCGACTCCAATCGCAAATCCAGCGGCAGCAACGTGTTCACTTTGCGACTTGCCACATATCGAGCTGTCTGTTCAAGTAACTCATCGAGTTCTTGAAGTTCGCGACCCGCATCGCGTGGCCAGCGAATATGCATGCCCGCGTCCGCCTTCAGCGTCATGTCTTCCCACGTCCAACCGTCGAGCACCATCACCGCGGAACGACCGGCAATCAAGCCACCCGTGGGCGCGCTAAGCGCTACCAACACACCGTTGGCGCGATTGACCGGAATCAACTCGCTATCAGGGTTGAAGGCAGCCACAGCGCGGACATTGGGGTTAATGTTGCCCGTTTCCCGCGAGTCGATTGTTGCGCGAATCGAATTCACTTCGACCAAGCCAATATCAGAGTTTGCGTCAATCAAGCTCGGATAAACGTGCTTACCTTCCGCACGGATAACCTCGGCGTCTGCAGGTATCTCCACGCCTTTACCGACCGCCGTAATCTTTCCGCCGACGAAGATTATGGTTCCATTTTCGATATCGCGACCCGCAATCGTATGGATCGTAGCGCCAACGATCGCGATCGGCTGTTTCTGTGGTGCAC
Source organism: Pirellulaceae bacterium (assembly GCA_033761895.1). Taxonomy (GTDB): domain Bacteria; phylum Planctomycetota; class Planctomycetia; order Pirellulales; family Pirellulaceae; genus Aureliella. Next base: position 1,456 of record JANRMD010000057.1, read on the forward strand.
CCGGAATCTGATCATGAGCGCACACCCAACCACTCTGCGCACTGAAGGCAAGGCAACTTAGCAAACCAACCGCCAGAACATGTTTCGACATCATGAAATCCCAATGAAAAGAGCTGAACAAGAATCCACGCACGCGTTGCTGTAGTTGAATCATTATTCTTCCCCCGCATGTTCTTCGTGCTGAGCATGTTCATCATGATGATGGCCATGATTGCAGAACTCGTCGTAACGTACCCACCACATCGATGGGTCTTTTTCAGCTTGAGATTTCTTGGTTGTCTTTTCACCTGACATCAAGATCTTCTGAACCAGCTGCCTTTGCAGTTTGGCATCCTCGGCGCGGCGAGCAAGATCCACATCCCGGTCAAAGTACTTGCGACCATCGATCCACGTTTGCAGGCAGACCGATAGCGTTGACAACGGCGGACCATTCCAAAGGACAAAATCCGCTTGCTTACCCGCTTCCAAGGAACCGACAAGCGCGTCAATCCGCAGTTGTTTAGCTGGATTGAGCGTCACAAACTTAAGGGCTTCCTCAGGAGTCACACCACCATACTTGACGGCTTTAGCAGCTTCGTGATTCAAGTGCCGCGCGAGTTCATCGTCATCGGAATTGAACGACACGATAATTCCAGCACGATGCATCAGGGCTCCATTGAAGGGAATCGCATCAAACACTTCCATCTTGTAAGCCCACCAATCGGAGAACGTTGAACCCGTCGCTCCGTGCTTGGCCATCGCTTCAGCGACTTTGTAACCTTCGAGGATGTGCTGCAGAGAACCCACGGTGACCTTGTAATCCTCGAGCAGTCGCAAGAAAGTCAGAATTTCGTCCTGCCGGTAACTGTGACAGTGAATCCAACGCTTACCTTCAAGAATCTCCGCAATCGCGTCCAGTTCCAAGTCTCTTCGCGGAGGCAGTCCAATCGGCTTCGTCATCCACTCCTGTTGTTTCTGCCGGTACAGTTTCGCGGCTTCGAAGCGGTCGCGCATAATTTGCTCAACACCCATACGCGAGAGCGGATAACGCGGGTTGTCTGTCTCAGGCGAACTCGAACGCTTCACGTTTTCACCTAGAGCAAACTTAACTCCTGCCGGAGCTTCGGACATGATCAGCGCAGCATCCGATGCGCCCCAACGCAACTTGATGACTTGATTCTGGCCACCGATAGGATTTGCCGAACCGTGGAGAATGTTGGCTGTGGTTACACCACCGGCCAACTGCCGATAGATCGTGATATCGGTTGCATCGATGAAGTCCGCAATTCGCACTTCCGAAGTGACCGCTTGCGAACCTTCGTTGATGCCACCATCGCTGGCCATGTGGGAGTGACAATCGATAATACCTGGCGAGATGTGCATCCCGGCTGCATCGATGATCTTCGCGCCCTCAGGTGCATCGATATGTTTTGCTACTGCGGAGATGTGTCCGTAATGAATCAGCAGATCGCCACCATCAATCTTGCCAGCATCGCCACAAGTCCAAATGGTAGCGCCGCGGATGAGAATCCACTCGGATTGTTCGCTAATTCCCTTTGCACCGTAAGCCCCGAGCGGAAAGTTGACTTCGACCTTAAGCGGTTCTTCAGCTGACTTTTCGTCCTTCTTCTCAGGCTCCGAGGTTTCCTTTTTAGCTACAGCATCTTCTGGCAGTTTGCCGGTAAGCGGTGTGGCCGTTCCATTGGGCCATTGAATGCTGCCCGTAAACTCTCGGATGTTTTCTTCCGCCGAAACCACCGCCGTGAAGTAAGCCATCCCGTCGGCATCTTTTCGTAATGCATCTGAGCGGAACATGCCCGTCATGCGATAGCCATCAAACTTAAACTGCTTGAATTCAATCTTGGCCAACTCTGGCTCTTTAGTCTCTTTCTTTGGCTCTTCCTTCTTTGGCTCTTCTTTCTTGCCTTCTTCTTTTACTGCAGGTTCGGGTGGCTTCTCTTCAGCCTTAACTTCAGCCTTAACTTCAGCCTTAGCTGTTTCTTTTTCCTTGGCTGGCTTTTCAGCAAAAGCTCCCACGACACCCAACTCAGCTTTCACTTTGTCTGGTGTTCCGGAGAGCTTCAGGTCCAACTGCTTCAGTTCAGCATCGCCGGTCAGTTCCAATTTCCAGGTTCCACGAAGATCCGTCTTGGCTTCTTCATTCCAAGCGTCGCGCTTACCTGCAACCCAAGTTTCAAGGACCTTTGTCTTAGTGCTGAACAGTGGACCGTCAGTCACGATCAAGTTCGCGAGCTTGCCGGTTTGCAGCGTCCCGGCCAAGTGATCGACACCCAATAACTTAGCTGGGCGTGTGGTCAAAGCGGCAAGTGCTGCGCCTTCGGACAGGCCCCGTTCAACGGCTTTAATCACGTTGGGCAAAAGCTCGTTGGGGGACGCGAGTGTATCTGAGGTGAGGACAAAATCGATGCCCGCTTTCTCCATCCGGCCTGGGTTCTCCGGTGCTAGATACCAATGCATCAGCGATTGAAGGGACGCATCCATCGCAGCTGCCACGGTGTCAACTTCCGGTGGTTTGGGGAAATCAACTGGCACGATAAACGTACGGCCCATAGCGGCCATCGCATCCAGCTGCCGATACTCTCGCCCCGACCCACGAAAAATCGCTTTCAATGAAAATTCCTTAGCCATCCGATCGGCTCGCAGCGCATACAGATCGTTCGGCCCATCGATGATCGTCATCTGGCGTCCACGCACCGCTGATTCAAGAGCTGCCAGCGAGATGTTCACTTCAGGAGCCGGGATTGCTGGGTTGGCTTCGAAGGCTTGTAGTGCCTGTTGATACCAATTCGCGTCCAGCAACGTTTGACGAACCAATGCAACTGCACCCATGGGGCTGCTTGGGTAACTGCCGCGTGATTGACGTTCAGGCAACAAACGAATGTGCTGAAAGACATCCGCCTTGAGCATGGTCGCTTCAAGCGGCTTTTCAGCCGTCGTGATGATGCAACTTTGTCCTTTGAAGATTCCGTTGTCCGGAGCCGCCAGCACAACGGTGACCCCCGCTTTCCGCAGCGTCTGAAGCTTGCCACTATCGGGCTTCAATTGATCGCTGAGCGAACGATGGGGTTGGACACTGGCGTTCCACGATACCGCTGGCAAGGCTGCGCTAGCTGTCGGGAATTCAACATAAGCATCAATCAAACCCGGGTACACATACTTGTTCTTGCAATCGATGACTTCAGCATCTGGCGGGACTGCTAAGTCCACACCGATTTCTACAATCTTGCCATCGCGCACCAACAGATCAGCCGTATCCAGCGTCTTGTCGGGACTGATAACAAGCTTGGCATTAGTTAACAGCACGGCGTTGGGTGGTTGAAAACGAATTCCAACGTCGGGTGCAGTGCCCTGTGCAAACGCATCAGCAACCAGCAGTGAAGTAGCCAGTCCGCACATCGTAGCAAGACGAATCGCTTGAGTTGCGAAGGCGCGGGCTGTGTCCCAGAAACGAGCATAAATCATGGTGAACCTTACGAATCGGATGACGCTACAATTCAATCAACTGAGAATGAGCTTGTAATGAGCTGGTAATAGGATAGTTCAAACGATACCAATTGGTACCGCTTGGAGATTCATGGTTACGTGCTTTTAACGAAGCTGAAACACGAGAAACTCGCAATTCGCACAACGTCAAAAGCCAATCCACTGCAAGCTTGCAATGGTGGGTAATCGGCAATATCGCGTAGTGCTCCGGCCACATTCGGATCTTGGGGTGCACTGTGGTTGGCATGTCCCGGTGTAGCCACCGTTGCCAGAC
>JANRMD010000058.1:0-39789 GCA_033761895.1 Pirellulaceae bacterium
GGGAGCGGTGGAGTAATATGAGCGTCCCCCCAATCCTCCGCAGGCATCGGTGAACATCCAGTGGCAATCGCAATTCGCAGCTATCGAAACACCGATTCGGCTTCCATCTGCAAGGTTTGGAATGCACATCATGGGGGGCTGGGTGTTGGCCCTATTACTCCGCTGCACTTTGAACTGGCCGCGTTGGCGAAGCCCTACTTTCTGGCAACCGATTTATTGGTCGCAACGGTCGATGATGAAATGCAAGGTTTCCTGCATTTGTCTCACGCCAGTTCAGCCGATTTGACGGAGGCAGACAAAAACCGCGGTGTGCTTTCGGCCTTATGTGTTACACCCTGTGAAAACGAAGAAGCGATCGCGGCGGCTCTGTTATCGCGAGCCGACGAGGCACTCGCACTGTCAGGTGTTGCATCCTGTGCGACTCGCCCCATGCCTCCGGATTGTCCGTTCTATCTGGGATTGGGAGCGGGCGATTCTATGATGGGTATCACCACGGCCGATCAGCGGACTTACAGTTGGTTGGTGAATGCCAATTGGGTACCACGACAAGCGACGAGCGGTTGGGAGTTGTTTCTTGACAACTTTCAACCTCCAGTGGACCGTGTGCAAATTCAAATCCGACGTATGGCACACGTCGACCGCATGCTGGACGAACCCATGCTGCCCTGGCGTCAAGCCTGTTTGCTTGGACACACGGAACCGACAGGTTTTCAGTTGACTCTACGAGCCGAAGGTACGGTGGCTCAGGAATTGTTAGTCTGGAGTGTCGGTCAAGAGTTAATGACGACGCCGGAGTCCATCGTTTGGTTGTGGCCGATCGAAGTGGTGGAATCAACACAAGTGGCCGATCAGCTAGTATTCCTGCTATCGGAATCGCTGCGACAAATGGCCGATGATCGCGTCGAAGTCGTCCGCACTTACTCAGATTCTGCCAAGACGCAAGTGACATCGGTGCTTACGCGACTCGGATTCCGCAACGCAATTAGCGGTGTCGTTCTCGAGAAGTTGTACAAGCAGACGCGTTGAGCCATCAGATTTTTGGGCAGCGGTATGCGTCAAGCATTTCGGAGCCCTCGTAGCGGAATGCGTCAAGCATTTCGAGAGTGCCTGCGGCGGCCCCTCGTAAGCCTTGTCGGCTTGTTGATTTTGTGAGCCGTCGGCGCTAGGAGCTTGTTGATTTAGTGAGCCGTCGGCGCCAGGGCCCGTTGATTTAGTGAGCCGTCGGCGCTAGCTAGCCGCGGGTCTCGAAGTTTGGAGCGTGCATGGAGTTGGCTCGTTCCAATACAAGTTGAACTGGTGGTTATTCTGCTTTGGCAGGATTATAGGTGATGAACGATTGCTCCTTCGGTCACCCGCGGCTAGCGCCGTCGGCTCACTATGAAATCAGACTGCTAGCGCCGTCGGCTTACTAAATCAGCAAGCCGCTAGTGCCGTCGGCTCACACTGCCCGTGGCGCAATAATCAACACGGCGTCAAGCATTTCGAGAGTACCTGCGGCGGCCCTCCGAAAATCTTGACGGTTTCCGCTACCTCATGAAATCGAGGCAGCCGCGTTCGCCGACCGTCTGGCGACGGTGGCTACATTGGCGACGGTGGCTAAGCTGGTACAACAAAACCTAAGCCTTAATCTGTCCGCCGACAAGACGGATGATGCTATGGCATTGTTTGGCGATGGATTCATCGTGCGTCACCATCACGATGGTTAATCCCTGCTCGCGATTCAATTCCAGCAGTAGCTTGAGAATCTGCAAGCCAGTGTCGTGATCCAAGTTGCCGGTTGGTTCGTCGGCGAGCAACAGTTCTGGACCGATGACCAATGCCCGCGCGATCGCGGCGCGTTGCATTTCACCGCCAGACAGTTCACGCGGCTTATGCGATAGGCGATGGTCAAGTCCTACTCGGGTGAGCAAATCAATGGCTCGCTGTTTATTGGCAGAGCGATTTCGCCAGTAGTTGAAAAAGCCCTGCTGAATCATCATGGGCATCAGCACATTCTGCAGCGCTGAGACTTCGGGGAGCAAGTGGTAGAACTGAAAGATCATCCCCAGTTTCGTGTTGCGGAACAGATCGCGTTTGGGGCGTGACAGGTTATCAATGCGGCCACCATCGAAGTAGATCTCGCCTTGGTCGGGCGCATCCAATGTGCCAAGCATGTGCAGCAACGTGCTCTTGCCTGATCCGCTATGTCCGAGAATAGCTGTAACGTCGCCGCTGATTGCTTGGAAGTCGCAGCCCTTGAGGACTGGCACAACGTGGCGGCCTTTACGATAGCTCTTGTAGAGCTGCCGCGCTTCCAGCACATACGGACTGGCGATCTTAAGTGTGGCTGGTTGATCAGCTTCGTTTACGACACTTCCGTCCGCAGGCACTCGGCGTTTGGGCTGAACGCGAGCAGGCACGGTTCCGGCTAGATTGTTCTTGATGACACTACTCATAGCGCAAAGCCTCCACTGGGTGCATCCGGGCGGCCCGAATAGCTGGTAGTACGCTGGCAAAAACGGCGATTAAGATCGCACCGACAACCACCCAAGCCACCGTCCAAGGGTTGATGAGGGTTGGGATGTGATCGAAGTAATACACGGTTGGGTCAAACACTTCTTGACCTGATATTGTCTCGAGCACGTCAGCAACTTGGTTGATGTTGGCAACGAATAGTAGTCCTGCGATGCCACCAGCTCCCGCGCCGACTGCGCCTAACAGAACACCATAGCCGAGGAAGATCGTTGCAACCCCAGTGCCTGAAGCTCCAAGCGACTTGAGGACGCCGATATCTTTGGTCTTCTCAACCACGATCATGAAGAAGGTTGCCAGAATTCCAAAGCCAGCGACGGCAATAATCAAGAACAACAAAATGTTCAGAATTGTCGTTTCCATCTGCACTGCGGCCAGCAACGCACCTTGAAGGTCACGCCAGGTGTTGACCTGTACCATCATCTCCAACGGGAACTGGGCTCGTAGCGCGTCGCGTGCCGCGTTGAGGTCCGCGCCTTCGCGAAGTTTCAATTGGATCGAGTTGACTGCCGCTTCGCCATTCGCAGGATTGATCATACCTCGGTACTTCTGAAGTTTATCCAGCGGTACGAAGGCGAAGGTTGCATCATATTCACTCATCTGGCTTTCATAGAAATCCACGACAGTAAATTTCTCATTGATCGCTCGCGGTGTGTTACCTGCTGAGGGAAAGGTGACTTGGACATCGTCACCCGGTTGGACGTAGTAGTAATCGGTGACTTTGCCAGCCATATCGCGGTAGCGAGTTGTCCCGATGCTGATGCCGAGCACGATGCCATCGTGTTGGCTGACCGCTGGATCAAAAACTTGAGCTTGATCTTCGGGAGCAAGCACGGCATCGAAGCTTGGTCCAGTTGTATTTGAGGCCACTGTATTTTCGTCGCCCGCTTGGGGTGCGAACTCGGGTGGAGCTGCGGGCAAGAGCGAACCGGCTGGTAAATTCTCTGGTATGTTCCCTGCCATGCTCTCTGGCAACAGCGTTTCGGACTGGGGAGCATCCGTGGCTGGCGTTTGCGTCTTCTCGATCTGCTCGCGCAGAAACGCATTCCGTTTTTGCTCTTCGTCGATCTGCTTTTGCAAATTCATCAATGATTTTTGCGTTGCAGCAGTTCGACGGCGGTGCTTCCAACCGGACTCTGGAAAACCCTCGCGACCATCCGAATAACCCGTTTCATGCAAAGCGAATGAAAGGGATTTTTTGTTTTCAGGATGCAACAAGTACTTGCTGAAGTCGCTGACCGATGCATAGCTTTCCGTGTCGATACCAATCAAGTTGATCTGACGGGTAATGGTTTCGCCGCGATGAGTGATATTGACCATCGCCGGGACGTGAACAACCGTCGTCATTCCGACTAGGTCTTCACCCAGGACATCACGGATTTTGTTTTGGAAGATCTTGTAGTTCTCCAAGCCCGAAGAACTGTGGCTTTCAACGATGACATCCGAAAGGATGCCGTGCATGCGTCCTTGCATCTCAGTCGTGAAGCCATTCATGACCGCGTTGACGATAATCATCGTCGCAACACCTAGCGTGACGCTGACGACGGAAGCGAGAGCGATGTAACGTGTGCGCAGATAACGCCAACAAAGTAGCCATCGATACATGCAGCCATCCTTAGCAATTGGGCTCAGCCAAATAACCCCATTGAGCCATCCTGCTCATTCAGGGCGCGTGCTTGGGTGCACGCTGTTCGTGGAGAAGTCTAGCGAGATTGACTCGCTGAGAAAACGCCAATCTGGATGCGATTGAAGAATTGCTAGCACTTGGCCCACGTTAGATTTTTGGGTAGCAGGATTTTTGGTAGGGAATATCGAATGTTAGCGGGTAGCCGCCGCTGCCAAGCGGTGGATAGTCATCCCGCATCGTTTCCACCGTCTGGCGACGGTGGCTACTATAAGCCCGTGCGGACGCCCCGCACTCCGATTTTCCGCACGTTTTGCTTGACAATCGCATTTTCTTGTTTTGGGACCCCCAAAGGTGGTTGGTTTGGGTTTGGGCCACGATGGCTCATGAGGTGACTTGAAACAAAGCACAGCTGGGCAACTCTTCGCTGAGAAAGGCGTGCGCTTTCGAAGTGAAGAGCAAGCCTGATCCAGCGACTAGATCCTTGACCGTGCTCGAGACGACAACTTGGCTCTGCTCGCTAAAGGCGGCGACGTTGATGGCTAAGTCAACGGCCGTTCCACTCAATTGATTTTGAATCATGTCGCACTCACCGGTATGCAAACCCACTTGAACCTGTACACCTAGTCGCACGGCTGAGTCACGAATTGCGAGAGCGGCGCGAATCGCGCGGGCTGGTCCGTCAAAGCTGGCCAAGATTCGCTGCTGCGTCGATTGAATCGTTTGGCCACGAAAAAGGTCAATCTCACGACTAAAGTGCGACATCCCAAGTCGTTGCGAAACTTAGTGGGCAGGGGATGCGTTGGCCCCCTTCACTTGGGCACACAGGACCGTAGTCAAGATGCGATGCACACGTTGATTGGGCTTTAATCCAGTCAGAAATTCAGCGATCGGATCGAGGAAGTCATCTTGATTGCCAACGAAGGGTAAGTGATCGTTGCCCTCAAGCTCTACGAACTTTGCGCCTGGAATCTGCTCGGCCAAGAAGCGACCTTCTTCTACGCGTAAGCAGCGGTCGCCGGTTCGGTGTAGTACCAACGTGGGGACTTGAATTGACTTGAGGATATGCCGGATATCGATTTGCGCATTCATTTTGGTCAGTGCTAACACGGCACCGGGACTGGCCCCCATCCGTAGATAGGTAGCCCACCATTCACAAAACGCAGTGTCATTCGCGCAACTGGGTGCTCGAGTTTCGATGCCGACGGGGCCGCCCCAGTTGCGTCCTATCTCATCGAGGAACATCGCATGTTGTTCTTCGCTAGGGCCCCATGGGTAGTCAGCAGCTCGTAATCGTCTGGCATACGAACCAATCACCACGAGTGCAAGTGTCTTTTGTGGATAGGTGGCCGCAAACAGACTGCACATCGGACCACCTTCCGATACTCCGCAAAGCACCGCGTGCTCCGAGCCCGCGGCGTCCATCACCGCTCGCACGTCATCCATGCGTTGCTCTAAGGTCGGTAATTGATCATGCGGCACTCGATCCGAGAGTCCCGTTCCACGCTTATCAAAAATAATCAGGCGGGCGAAGGACGCGAGCCGCATGAGAAAACTCGCAAACGTAGGTTCCTTCCAAAACCAGTCCAAGTGCGAGACCCAGCCCATGACAAACACCAGATCAATTTCGCCCTTGCCTACGATCTGGTATGCGATGTTGACATCGCCGCTTCTTGCGTAGCGAACTTCGGGGACTTGGATGTCGGTGTCGCCACCCAGGTTTGAACTCGTCTCTGCTTTGGATAGACGCTGCGTGACAGGAGCGCTACTGGATCTTGAGTCACCTGCAGGTCGATCGAATTCACGGCGAACTTGTTTCAGGTCAACGATCAACTCTTTGGCGGACTGGTAGCGTTCTTCCCGGTCTTTGCGTAGCAGTTTTTTTAAAATGCTCTCTAGATTTGGATAAGACGAGATAAGTTGACTTAGTTGCAGAGGATCATCGCTCAAAAGCGCTGCTAGAATAACCGAGTCTTTGGCCGAAGGGTAAGGCAAACTACCGGTTAGCAACTCGAACAGTAGCACTCCTAAACTGTAGAGGTCAGCCCGCAGGTCAACTAATTCTCGTTTGGCTTGTTCTGGGGACATGTAGCGAATGGTTCCCAGCATGACACCAGGCTCGGTCGCTGGCGCGATGGTCGTTTCCTTTCCAACGTCTGTAGGTGGGTAGTACTTGGCAATTCCAAAGTCGAGTACTTTGACCAATCCATCGCTTCTCAGCATGACATTCTCTGGTTTGATGTCACGGTGAACGACACCTGCCATGTGTGCTGCATTCAGTGCCTCGGCGACTTGAATGGCGATATCGAGTTTTTTGTGGAGTGTCAAATCAATTTTGGCAAGCGAATGTAGCGTTTGTCCGTCGATAAACTCGGAGGCGATAAAGTGCACATAATCCGCTTCCCCGATTTCATAGATCGTCAAGATGTTTGGGTGATTGAGCGCGCTAGCAGCCCGAGCTTCACGTTCGAATCGCTGAATCCATTGCGGCGAATGCGAGTAGCGGCGGGGCAAGATCTTCAACGCTACTTTTCGGCCCCGTCGTTGGTCGTTGGCCAGATACACGTCGCCCATACCACCCGAGCCAAGGCGATGCAAGACTTGATAGTTTCCAACGCGGCCACCGGAGTGATAGGTAGGATCGCAATCGGAGTTGGTTCGTGAGGGGCTGCCACTGGTTCCAATCGATTCAACAAAGCGTTCGGCCAACTTGTTCGAGAATCCATCCCACGCCCCCTGCCAGTTCCCATACTGGGCGATCAAACGCTCAATACGTTGACGCTTTTCCATGTCGCCCTGACACACTGAATCAAGAAAGGCATTGCGAACACTCAGCTCCTCTATCTGTACGGCCGCCAGGAAAATATCGGATTCGTTCATTTTCAACATTCATAGAATTTGGTAACGGAATGCGTCAAGCATTTCGGATTCTACGTAGCGGAATGCGTCAAGCATTTCGAGAGTATTGCTGCAGCCCTCGAAAGCCTTGACGGCTTCCGCTACCCAATCATCGACACGCCCTTGATGGCTTTCGTTACGCATAAATCAGTCAGTATCAGCGGGTAGAACCGTTTGTGAATCGCCCGCGTTTGGCATATTATGCCTTGTATCGCCGGGCGCGAGATAGCAACTGGCGATAAATTCAATGCGTTAAATCGATTCGAAAAGTCTCACTGCGCTCAAGTCTTAACATCTGTGTCAGCCACAGGCTTTGCAATATGACCGACGAAGAACAAGTTTTGCCGAGCGCTGTGCCCAACGACGTGTCTCCTAACGATGAGTCCGGTTCGTCGAGTGAGTTGTTCCGACTGGTTTATGACGAATTGCATCGCTTAGCCGCAGCTAGGCTCAAGCAGGAGCGTCCGGGCCAAACGCTCCAACCAACCGCTTTGGTGCATGAAGTTTATCTTCGGTTGGTTGCCCCCAATGGCGACCAAACGTGGGATAACGTCCCTCATTTCTTTTCAGCTGCAGCGAGTGCGATGCGCCGTATTCTGATCGACAATGCCCGCAAGAAGCAGAGCCTCAAGCGTGGCGGTGATTATCAGAAAATTGAATTCTCGCTTGAAGAGGTGGCCGTAGAGTTTGATGACGAGCATCTAATTCGACTGGACGATGCACTCGCCAAACTGGCGGAACAGGATCCTATCAAGGCGAAGCTGATTGAGATGCGATTCTTCGGTGGCCTGACGGTTGAACAGTCCTGCGAGGCCCTCGGGATTTCTCGCGCGACCGCCAACCGCTACTGGAACTATGCCCGCGCCTGGTTGTTTTTGCAGGTTTCGGAAAATGGCGAGAGCTCCCGCTAGGTCTCAATCACTCCACCTGAGTTGAGCGGTTTGTTGTTCTCTTCCGTCTTTTGCTCTTCGCGCCAAGGCTTGTCAGCTTTGTAATTTTCTAACTCCTTCTTGAGTTGCTCAAGTTGCTCACTGTCTTCTTCTGCTCCGAGCTCGACGGCTTTGGCGGACCACTTGCGAGCGTTCTCAAAATCGCCGGTTTCTGCGTAGCAAGCGGCCAGGGTACTGACGATGTGAGCTTGTTTGTACTCAGTCGCTTCGCACGCCTTGAGGCCTAGCTCAAGTGAGCGTTTGCCGTCCCGCACAGCATCTTGGGGAGATGTCGAAAGCACCCAAGCCAGGTTGTTCAGCAATCCGCTGTAATCTATATCCTCTTCCTCAATCTGCTTCTTGTCCATCTTCTCGATGATCTTGAGCGCATCTTCGTAGTCAGCGATAGCACCCGAGTGATCGTTGATACTGAGCTTGGCATCGCCCCGCACGCGGAACGCACGCCATTCTTGGGGATGCTGCTTTAGCAACTCATCAAACAGCTTAATGGCTTTGCGTGGTCGTTTGTCGGCCTGATAAAGCGAACCGAGTTGAATGATCCAACCAGTATTCGAGGGATCGAATCGGACCAGCATTTCCAAGTCGGTAATCGCATCAGCAAAACGTCCTTCCTGGGAAGCGACCAAGCTGCGCATGGCCACACCGTCCACTGCGTCTGGCGCAATGGCTAGCGCATCGCTAACGTCTCGGCTAGCCTTTTCAACTTCACCCTTGCTGAAGTACAAGCGGCTGCGCAAGAGCATCGACTCAGCATCTTTAGGATCCAGCTCGATCGCTTTGTTAACGTCTTCAAGTGCCTTTTCAACATCTTCTTTGGCGATGTACGCTCTCGCTCTAGCGCGGTAAATGGGACCGTTCTTAGGCGTCTTCTCGATACGGGTGGTCAGCAGTGTTATTGCTTCATCAAACTTCTTCAATTGGAACAGGGCCCTTACAGCTGCTTCGAGCGCGAACATGTTGTTCGGATCTTTTTCCAATAGCTTGCTGGCGTCAACAATCGCTTCTTCCAACTTATTGTTGGTCAGCAATACCGCCACGCGAGCCTGCCAGGCATCTGAGTTGGTCGAATCCGCTTCAATGGCTTTTTGAAGATCGCTCAGTTTGTCTTCGGTACTTTCCTGCAGACCGGCTCGCAACAAGTATGCTGTCGCTTGGTCAACGGGTTTGTCGCTCAGCAATTCGATTGCCTTGGTGACCGACTTGATAGCGTTCTCTCGATTTCCGCCAGGGATGGCTTCAAGTCGAGTCTTGAGTAGCAAGGCTTCGACCAACTTCGGATTGGCACCAAGCGCTTTATCAAGATCGGCCATAGTTTCATCGCGCAGGCGACGCACGGCGGCTGGATTATTAGCGACGCGGGGTAGTTGTTGCACCATCATTTGCGCGCGTTGAAAAGCCGCTGCTGCCAGCACTTGATCCGCGAGTGCCTTGTTGCCTTCATCCAGCCCCGCTTTGATCGCTTCTTCGCAAAGTCGAATCACTTTCTTCAGTTCGTCCGGCGTTTTGGCTTCGATCTTTAAACTGGCTGCTTCGTCCAGCTTGTCTTGGCCTTCGTTCTGAGCCCAGCCAATGCCAGGCATCGCCATCAAAGCGATGAGCAACGCAATCTGTGATAGTTTCAACATCGATTCTCTCCGTAAAAAATCCGGTAACGCGATTTTCGGGTTGGCTTGTTCAGCTTGCACCGGTTTCGCAAGTCAAGTTCGAAGGTGCTATGTATTTTCCATCCTAACGAAAACTCGTCAGGAAAACCAAGTGTAATTCAGGCATTTGCCTACAAAGGCGGGTGTAGGCAAAACTGCAGACGAGCTCTTAGACGGTTTTCGAGTAGAAATAATCTAAGTGTGCGGCCAAAAGCTTCTTGACCGAGCTGTCCCGTGGCTGCTGCAGCTCAGTAAACGAAATCTGCAATTGTTCCGCCGATTCGCCTCGCGTCGTGATCTGGACTGGTACAGGCAACGACGCCTTTAGGGCTCCTGGGATGAAGCCAGGTGGGCCGTTGAGCACAGCAATCAGCGCTTCGGGTCGCTTGGTGTGCAACGTAATCCAGGGTTCTTCCTGACCGGGCAAATAGTAGCGGGCATGAGTCTGTTCATCCCAACGCCAGCGCCCTTCGCCCGATGTTTGGTGAACCGATTGAATGAACACGCTGAGTGTTTCTGCGGGCCAGACGACCGCACGCCCCGGTGGGAAGCCTTTTCGCAAGGAATGCCAACGTTGCTTTAGGACTTTCCATGGCATGTGCTTTTCAGGCTCAGAAGACTCTTCTGCAACCTCTTCATTCGGAGTCTTGCCGAGAAATGCGTTCATCGCTTCGCCAAACCACTTCCAGAACTTTGGGGTATCGATCTCGCTCAGCGTATGCGGGCGTAATTCCAGCTCCATCCAAGCACCTGCTGCGCGTGCACGCACTCGCGGTTCGTTGCCATACTGCTCAATATCTTCCATTTGATTGAGCGTCGGCATGCTCGCGACGCTTTCAAGTTGATTCTTCGTGAACGCGCGACGCGGCACTCGAATCTTTAGCTTCAATAGCCATGTCTCGGCGGTGATGGCATGCAGGAACCAACCCTTACTCTTGACCGGTCCACTGACTTCGACAATGCTGCGGTTCTCCCAGTTGATGGGTGAAAAGCCACCTTCGGCTTCGATTGCGTCCGTAATCTTGATGAGCAGTTCGCGGTCCCAGCGAATCGGCTCTCCTTTGCGGTCGACACTGTCGCGAGTGTGCCAACGCCGACCGTCCGCTTGCCAAGGCAACAATGTATCCCGGCCGATATGTTCGAGTTCAAGATCGCCCTCTTGTTTCTTGGCGAGTTGGCTTGCATCCCACGTTTCGCGATCTTCGTACTGGGCAGTCTCGAGCATCGGGATGAGCGCTTCGCCGGTGTGACTGCGTAGCAAGGCTTGTTTCGCAGCCGCAGTCTTGGTGCTACGAGGTTTCTTGCGAGCTTTGCTAATGCTGGTAGAGTCTGCCACGGGAGACTCTGCAGGCATGGCTTGCTTGGCATGTGCGACCAAATCCTCTGGTGTGCCCGCAAAGACAACGCGGCCACCTTCCCAGCCAGCCTCTGGACCGATGTCGATCACCCAGTCCGCTGCTTTGATCACATCCAGGTTGTGTTCGATCAGCAAGACGGTGTTGCCTAAGTCAACTAGCCGCTGCACCACTTCAAGCAGTTTGACGATGTCACCGAAGTGCAAACCCGTTGTCGGTTCATCAAGCAAGTACAGCGTCTTGCCAGTATCAGGCCGCGCGAGTTCCGCGGCTAACTTCACCCGCTGAGCTTCACCGCCAGACAGCGTGGGCGCGGATTGCCCGAGTGAAATGTAGTCCAAACCGACGTCAGACAGTGTTTGCAGAATCCGGCGAATCTTAGGAATGTTGTTGAACACTTCCACAGCTTGGCCAATCTGCATTTCCAGCACATCGTGAATCGAGAAACCGTGGTACTCGATCGCGAGCGTGTCTTCGGTAAAGCGTTTGCCATGACAGCTATCGCACTGGACCCACACGTCCGGCAAGAAGTGCATTTCGATTCGGATTTGGCCGTTACCTTCACACTTCTCACAACGACCGCCCGGAACGTTGAATGAAAACTGTCGTTGTGTATAGCCAGCCGCCCGCGCATCCGGCAACTGCGAATACAACTGCCGAATCAGATCAAATACACCGGTGTAGGTTGCTGGAGTTGAACTTGGATTCGAACCGAGCGGGCTTTGGTCGACACGAATCACTTTGTCGATCAAGTTCACACCTGACAACGATTCGAACGCACCGCTATTGGGTTGTTTGGCAAGCACTTTGTGGAGTGCGGGATACAGCACTTCGTGCACGAGCGTACTCTTGCCACTACCACTGGGGCCAGTAATCACGTTCAGCCGGCCGAGTGGAATGTCGAGATCAATGTTTCGAAGGTTGTTGGCTTTCGCGCCACGCAATTCGAGAACGCCTTTATGGGTCGATCGTCGCACGCGAGGCACTGGGATCGTTTCTTTGTTGCTCAGATAAGGTCCAGTCACACTGCCCGACATGCGCGCAAGTTGCTTGGGTGTTCCTTGGCCAACTAAGTGCCCGCCATTACGACCCGAGCCCGGTCCAAAGTCGCATACTTGATCGCTCCCCTCAATCACATCGCGATCATGTTCGACAACGATCAGTGTGTTGCCAATATCTCGGAGTTTTTTCAGCGCTTTCACGAGCTTCGCATTGTCGCGCGGATGCAAACCAATCGTAGGTTCGTCCAGCACATACAGCACCCCGCACAAACCGCTACCCAATTGACTCGACAGGCGAATGCGCTGCGATTCACCACCGCTGAGTGTATTCGCAGGGCGGGAAAGCGAAAGATACTCAAGACCAACGTCCAACAAGAACTCGGTGCGCGCCAGCAGTTCTCGCAACAATTCACCGGCGATCTGTTGCTCGCGTTCATCGAGCGTCCACGATCTCAATTGTTGTTGCAACCAGGAAAGCGTCCCCTGAGTCAATTCGCCGATGGTCAGCCCGCGGAAGCGTGCGGATGCCGCATCGCGATTCAGTCGTGACCCATCGCAGGCCGCACAGGCAACTTCCGCGACGAACGGAGCGAGTTTCTGGCGCAGTTGTGGACTCAAGCGGGTCGCCTGTTCGAGCGTCGGGAACAAGCCTTTCCACTGGAATTCAAACTCGATGCCCTTTGCGTTGGTCGCGCGGAACCAGCGATCGTCGGTGCCGTAGAGCAGCAAGCGTCGCTGGCCAGAGGTCAGTTTTTCAACTGGCACATCAGCCGGAATACTGGCCGCTTTGCAGATCGAATGCAGCATCACTGGCCCAAGTTCGCTATCGATCGGCCACATACGAATGGCGCCTTCGTTGAGGCTGATAGTGGGATCGATCAGAAGAGCTGGGCTCGTTCCAGTCTGTGTGCCAATCCCTTCACAATCAGGACACCAACCCAGCGGCGAATTGAATGAGAAACTGTGTGGCGTCAACGTCTGCATGCTGTAGCCGCATTTGCGACACGCGAGCAACTGGCTATGTCTCACAACTTTCCAGCGCGTTTCATCTTCGTCACTATCGGGATCGATCGACAGCATCACGCCAGTACCCAACGAAAGCGCAAGTTCAACACTGTCCGCAATACGGCTACGATTGGCTTCAGAGATGGTCACACGATCAACGACCGCTTCGATATCGTAGCTGGCCGTAGACGATAGCCGCGGTACGTCATCAAGTGTATAGATCTTGCCGTTGATACGGACGCGCACCAGGCCAGAGGTTCGCAGGTCTTGCCACAAATTATCAGGGTCGATTGTCGGTTGCCAATGTAACGGTGCTGCCAACACCAAACGCGTACCTTCCGGGAAGTCGAGCAAGTGGTTGGTGATATCATCAGCGGTCTGCGTTGAAACCGGGTTATCACACTCGGGGCAATGCGGTGTCGCCAGTCGAGCCATCAAGACTCGCAAGTAGTCATAGATCTCGGTGACAGTGCCGACGGTACTGCGAGGGTTGTGCGCGACGGTCTTTTGCTCGATTGCAATCGCAGGTGCTAAACCTTCGATGCGGTCTACACGGGGCTTAGGCATTTGGCCAACGAACTGACGTGCGTAAGACGAAAGGCTCTCGACGTAGCGGCGTTGACCTTCGGCGTAGATCGTGTCCATGGCCAACGAGCTTTTGCCGCTACCGCTAGGACCGCAGAAGACCGACATCGTATTGTGAGCCAACTCAAGCGAGACATCCTTGAGGTTATGCTCCGAAGCGCATTGCACTCGCAATTTGGCTGGCGCGGGCACACTCTTTGCCTTGGCTTTCTTTTTCTTGGTCGCATCTTCAGGCGTGATCGGTTTGGCCGCCAGATGTTTGGCAAGCGAGTTACCAGTATGCGAGGCAGCGCACTTCACAATTCCGTCGGGCGGTCCCACGTAAACCAACTGCCCACCCTCAGCACCACCTTCGGGACCGATATCGATCAGCCAATCTGCGGCTTTGATGATGTCCAAGTTGTGTTCAATCACCAGCACCGTGTTGCCGCGATCAACCAAGTCTTGAAGTACTTTTAACAGCAGGCGAATATCGTGAAAGTGCAGGCCAGTTGTCGGTTCGTCGAGCAGATACAAAGTCCGACCCGTATCGCGTCGTGCGAGTTCTTTGGCTAGTTTCACACGTTGGGCTTCACCACCAGAAAGCGTTGGCGAAGGTTGCCCAAGCTTGATGTAGTCCAAACCAACATCATGCAACGTTTGCAGTTTTTCTGCGATACGCGGAACGTTTTGGAAGAGTGTCAAGGCTTGCTGAATGTCCATGTCCAAGACATCGGCAATCGATTGGTCTTTGAATTTGACTTGTAGAGTTTCATGGTTGAATCGTTTGCCGTTGCAGACCGGACAACTGACCCACAGGTCCGCCAAGAAATCCATTTCAAGTCGATTCGAGCCGTTGCCTTCGCACGCTTCGCAACGGCCACCCGCCACGTTAAAGCTGAAACGGCCGGGCGAATATCCGCGACGTTTGGCTTCTGACAAATCCGTATAGAGATTGCGGATCTCATCAAAAACTTTGACGTAGGTGGCTGGGTTACTGCGCGGCGTGCGACCGATAGGAGATTGGTCGATGGCGATGATCTTGTCTAGGTGTTCGATGCCGGTCAGTTCACGGTGTTCGCCGGGCACGTCTTCAGCCGCATGCAGTTGTCGACGAAGCACTGGAGCGATCACATCATTCACCAGCGAACTCTTGCCCGAACCGCTAACGCCAGTCACGCATACAAGCGTGCCGAGCGGAATCTTGACATCGATATTCTTCAGATTGTTGTGCGTGGCTCCTTTGACTTCGATGAACTGGCCATTGCCGGTTCGCCGAGTTTCTGGAACCGGGATGGTTTGTTTGCCCGACAGAAACTGCCCTGTCAAACTGCGTTCATTACCAGCTAGTTCTTCCAACGACCCACAGCCAACGATTTCACCGCCACGGACACCTGGACCGGGTCCGAAGTCGAGGATCAAATCGGCCGCTCGCATCGTATCTTCGTCGTGTTCAACAACCAGTAACGAGTTGCCTTGATCTCGCAAATGCTTCAACGACTCGATCAAGCGATCATTATCGCGTGGATGCAAACCGATCGAAGGTTCGTCGAGTACGTATAACACTCCGACCAAGCCTGAACCGATTTGACTGGCCAAGCGAATACGCTGTGCCTCACCACCGGAAAGCGACGGTGCGGAACGATTAAGACTCAAGTAATCCAGGCCCACATCGAGTAAGAATTTCAATCGGCTAGTGATCTCGCGGACCGCTTCGGCAGCGATCTTTTGCTCAATCTCCCCGAACTTCAACGATTGCAGAATCTCCAGGCACTTGTCGATCGACAGTTGGCAGAGATCGGGTAGGTTCCACCATTCCTCTTTGGTTTTCGTTTTGGTGACGTTGGTCACACTACACAGTTTTAGTTGTCGAGCTTGGCGATTCAGTCGCGTTCCGTTGCAGGCCACGCAATGTCGCTTCTCCATGTACTTTTCAAAGCGATTGCGAGCGGTCGAGCTTTTGGCGTTGCGATATTGTTCGAGTAATTGAGCGATGATGCCTTCGAAGCTGCCACCGTACTTCATCGGCTTGCTGCCGCCGCGCCACGTGAAGGTAATGTGGCGGTCGCCGGTACCATGCAACCATTCGTTCTGGACTTCTGGAGGCAATTCGCGCCATGGCCGCGTGATGCTCTCACTGGCTTCCATGTTGTAGTGCTTTTCGATCGACTCGGCGACGCTCAAATATTGATGACGATGCCAACGGCTAAGGTCATTCCATGGACCGAGCAGTTCGATCGCTCCGCGACGCATGGACTTCGATGGGTCCGGAATGATCAGTGAAGGTGAAAAGGTGAATTGTTTACCAAGCCCTTCACAAACGGGGCACATACCAACAGGGCTATTGAAACTGAGCAACTGAGGCGACGGTGGTGAACTGGATGCTCCGCACTCCGGACAGGCATATTCACTGGACATCACCAAATCATTGCTTGTACGTGCGGCTCGGCGTTTTACGGCGGAGCGCGGATTCGATTCGGGTGGCGTCTCTTCGTAATCGTCTTCAGCCTCAGGGCCAGCTAAGTCGTCGGTTTCAGCGTCGACCTCATCAGTGTCGATTTCCGTGTCGGCAGTCTTGGTGGCAGCCTTGGTCTTGCTGGCGGTCTTCTTGGTTTCCGTTGGCGGTTCGATCCAAGGAATCACGATCAAGGTGTTCATGCCCAATCGCAACGCTTCATTCACCGCGTCGGCAACGGCAATGCGAGGACTGGTTTGAAGATTCAGCTTAGCGACGACAACTTCGATATCGTGTTTCTGATTACGGGCCAGCGCGGGCGCGTCGGAAAGTCGCATGACTTGACCGTCGATGCGCGCTCTGGCAAAACCTTGCCTTTGGAGGCTTTCGAACAGATCGCGATACTCGCCTTTTTGACCGCGCACGATCGGCGCTAGGATCATGCACTCTTCGGTGTCGGTGAGCGCTTGGATGCGAGCGACGATTTGATCACGCGTCTGCGAAGTGATTGGTACGTTGCACTTGCTGCAAAATCCTGTGGCCACACGAGCGTAGAGTACGCGGAGGAAGTCATAGATCTCGGTAACGGTGCCAACGGTACTCCGCGGATTCGAGCTCGTGGATTTCTGGCTGATCGAAATCGCAGGGCTTAGGCCGCTGATGTAATCGACGTTCGGTTTGGGCAGCTGGCCGATAAATTGGCGCGCGTAACTGGACAAACTTTCCAGGTATCGGCGTTGACCTTCGGCGTAGAGCGTATCAAAAGCCATAGAGCTTTTGCCGCTACCGCTGACACCCGAGAAGACGATCAATTGATTGCGCGGTAGAACGGCGCTGACGTTGCGCAGATTGTGTTCTCGCGCTCCTCGCACCTCGATGGTCGTGTTATCCATATTCCTCAGTACTTATTCGCCACTCAGCGAAAGGTTCGCTGGCCAAACGATAAGGCAAACTTATCGCTAGTCATCTTACGAACGAATCACCACAGGTTGTGTTATGCTTTGTTTTCAGCACGTTGTTCGAACCAAACAGATCAATCCAGCGTTCGTGCTGGACGAGTGCGACCCGCAGCGAACCTAGCTATTGTAAGGCAGATCTGGGAAATGGACGACCGCAGGACCCCAAGCGGCCAGCGATTTGTGATTTTGCGGCACGAGACGCCTCCGGCGGCCGAGAGAGGCTCGCATTGGGACCTAATGCTGGAAAATAGGGGTGTTTTGCTAACTTGGGAGCTCCCCGAGTTGCCTCCTGGCCCTCTGCCAGCGAGTTTCGAGCGGCTCGGAATTCGGCGATTACCCGACCACCGAATTGCATATTTGGAGTACGAAGGACCCGTTTCCAACAACCGGGGTACTGTGAAGCGGGTCGATTTTGGGGAATACCAACTGACAGAATTGGCGTCCGAAGATTTCGCAGAAGTCGAGGCAATCGGGGCGGTTTTTCAGCTAAAGTTGTCGATTCCCAAAGCGATTTTCCAGCAAAGTGATACTGCAACTTTGGGAGCCGGTGAGCTGCTGCAATTTTTGGATCTCGCGGGCGGGCGGTGCTGGGAAGCAAAGCCGATAACTGGTAGTGGAGATAGCGAGTAGGATTCAACCGCGGATGTCACTGAGAACACGGATTTGTTTCGTATTGTAGATGTAGTGTCCGTGTCGAATCGATTCGGCTTGGGAGTCTCGAAAATTGGATGCTAGAGTTGTTGCGCCAATGGAGTGGGTAGAGAGCATCGCGATGTTTTGGTAACCGAAAGCGGTAAACGGGAATTTCTTAGGGGCATTCGGTTATCCAGTTCAACGGTCGTGAGGCGTTGTTAAGCGATCTCGACTTGATAGCGGTTTGGATTCTTCTGCTGAAGCCAGATGCAGAAACCTATGGCAGCAGACAGCTAACTGCAGGTTCAATCGAGTAAAGGTTGTATTCGCCAAACGAAAAAAGCGTGACTTCGAGCGCTTACTTGAGTCGCAAGCGATCATGCAACATGGTATTTCGATAGCCTCTGCGCTATAATCAGGGCTGCTAGCAATCGCCTTTTGCAAACTCCCTGACTGAATAAGAAATGAGCGTAGCGCTAGCCACAACTTGGGAAGAACGTTTGGCGGATCTGGGGAACATTCCAGCGAACCGTGTGCGCACTACGCCGGGGACCGCTACGATTGAGGATGTCGTTCGATTTAGCCAGTCGGAAGGACGCTTGTACGAGTTGGTCCTGCCTGGTTGGTACCTTAACGTTTCCGAGCTGTTCAGCCGACTCGATCGCAGCACCGAGACTCAGTAGCTCACTTTTTATTCTGGAAAGCCAAAATGACTTCATCCCACACGCAACCGATCTGGGTGCACGCGCTTCTGAGTTGCTTCGTTGGCATATTTACTTGTGTTGCGTTCATCGATGAGGTTGTTGCTCAGAAAGCAGACGCAACGGAAGAGAAAATCCCGCCGGCTCGTACCCAGTATATGGGCCGCCGGATTGCGCAGACGATGAGCTTTCATGGGGCTCCCTGGTTGATTCGCACCGAGCGAGAATCGGAAGAACGCGCCAGCGATGCCATCGCCCAGCTGAATCTCAAGCCAGGCATGGTGGTTTGCGATTTAGGATGCGGCAACGGTTACTATTCGTTGGAGATGGCCAAGTTGGTCTCGCCTGGAGGTAAGGTGCTGGCAGTTGACATTCAGCCTGAAATGCTGCATCTGCTTGAATTGCGATGCAAAGAAAGCGGAGTTGAGAACATCGAGCCCATCTTGAGCACTGTTGCAGATCCCAAAGTTCCGGCGGATTCCGTCGATATGTTGTTGCTGGTCGATGTTTACCATGAGTTCTCACATCCACAGCAGATGCTTGCGGGCATTCGCAAAGGCCTAAAGCCAACGGGTGTGATCGCGCTACTCGAGTACCGCGAAGAAGATCGTACGGTGCCGATCAAACCTGAGCATAAGATGAGCAAAAAACAGATTCTAAAGGAGTACAAGGCCAACGGTTTTCGGCTGGCCAAGCAGTACGACGGTTTGCCTTGGCAACACTTGATGTTCTTTGAGAAAGACCCCACTTGGCAACCGAGCGCATCGAGCAAACCGGAAGATGAATAGCCAGTTGCGCGCGCACGCACTTTCAATCTTCGCGGCCGGTGTACAAGCCGTTACCCCGCAGCGGCTGTTTGCGGATAAAGTGAAAATCGAAGCTAGTGTGCTGACCATCGATGATCACGTTGTTATCGACCTCAGTAAGTACACTCGCATCGTGGTGGTAGGTGCTGGGAAAGCCGCAGCAGGTATGGCCAAGGAGCTTTACCGACAGCAGCTCAGTCGTTTGTCGCATCCGCTCACGGGTTGGATCAATGCTCCTGCAGGGTCATTTCGCGACGGTGATGCAGGACCAAACATCCGCTTGCATGCAGCGCGTCCAGCGGGCTTGAACGAGCCGACCGAAGCGGCTGTTTTTGGTACACAGCAGATTCTAAAGCTCGTCGGAGAGTGCACTGCCCGTGATTTGGTAATTGTGCTCCTGTCCGGCGGTGGATCCGCTTTGCTGGTTGCACCACCTGATGGTGTAACACTGCAAGACAAGCAAGCGGTCGCCCAGTTGATAGCGGCTTCGGGCGGCAACATTGAGCAATTGAACTGTGTTCGGCGAGCGCTCAGCGAGGTCAAGGGTGGCGGACTAACGCGAGCTTGTCGAGCTGGAAGAATGGTCTCGTTGATCATCTCGGACGTGCTCGACGATTCATTACAAACAATTGCATCGGGGCCTACTCTATTGACGGCGAATCGCAATGCCAGCGAAGCCTTGCTGGTACTCGAGCAGTTAGGCTTGTCCCGCGAACCTCGCCTGCACAACGTCGGGAACTACCTGCGACGAGCTTCATCTGGCAACTTGTCAAATATCCACCGTCCATTGCCTAGCGTTGAGCACGTAATCCTTGCAAACAACGCGACGGCAGTGGATGCAGCCGGAACAAGGGCGGTTGAGTTAGGGTATCGTTATCTAATGCAGAGCGCTCGTACATCCGAGGGCGAAGTCGGTGTCTTGGCTAGGCACTTGAGCGGTGCGATTGAACAGCTACTAGGTCAGCGCGAGGTCGACTGTCTGATCAGTGGCGGCGAACCCACGGTGCTGCTCCCTGAAGCCTCGCAACGCGGAATCGGCGGTCGCAATCAGCAGTTGGCGCTATCGATCATGGAGTCGCTAAGAAAGCTAGGTTGGCCAAGTAGCAGTGGACGTTTTTCACGCCCCTTTGTGTTTCTGAGCGGTGGTACTGACGGTGAAGATGGGCCCACCACGGCAGCCGGTGCAATGTTTGATGCTGAGACGCTTCACCGAGCCATCGCTGCCGATATCTCCTTAGCGGATCACCTACTCCGCGCCGACGCTTATTCATTTTTCAAACGTGTCGGCGGCTTGATTGAGACTGGACCCACCAACACCAATGTGTGCGATTTACGCATCTGCTTAGCACAGCTATTGTCGCACGATTGTTCCAATCGTAGCTGCGACAATTGAGACAATTGTGCGACTCTCAAGCCCAGAATCAAATTGCGCTGAAGCACTAGCTTAGCTAGGAGCGAGTGAAGCTTTCAAGCTTCTCAAGCCTACTAACGCGGCTTATGATAGATTTAGACCCTCGGTAGCTGAATTCTCGGAGATTCCACAATGCGCAGCCCATTTCCAGGTATGGACCCTTTTCTGGAATCGCGTTGGCCTGAAGTTCATGCTCGGCTAATTGTCTACGCAACCAACCAGATCAACAGCCATCTTCCGGATGACCTTCAAGCGAACATCGAAGAGAATCTGGCCGTGTATGCGGATGATCGCTCGGATAGGTCCATTCGCCCCGACGTCAATGTCTCTGAGGATCCATTTCGAGCGACTTCGCCCGTAGCGACAAGTACGGCCGTGCTGGCCGAGCCTCTGGTCGTGCGCCGCCCCAAGAACCCCAATCGACACGTAGAGATCGTAACCGCAGATGGACGCCTGATTACGGCCATTGAATTCATTAGTCCATGGAACAAGGTCGGTACGCGGGCACGGGAACAGTACACTCGCAAGCAACTTGACTACCTAGATGCGGGTGTCAATCTGGTCGAAATCGATCTAGTTCGTCAGGGTTCCTATGTGTTGGCTGCATCGCTGGACGACATCCCTGAATCTCAGCGTACTCCTTATATGATCTGCGTGTATCGTGACACCGAACCCGATCAATTCGAACTCTACCGCGCTCCGCTGCAAGAGCGATTACCCAACATCCCGATACCCTTGCGTCCAGGCGAACGCGATATCGTTCTAGAGCTCCAGCCATTGATCGATGAGTGCTATCGCGATGGTCGCTACCATCGAATCGACTACCATAGCGACATCAAGCTAAACTTCAGCGAGTCCGATCTAGCCTGGATCTCTCAGCGACTGCGAGAGATCCCCAAGAGTAGCTAGTGCTCGGTCCACATTAGTATTTTGGGTAGCGGAAGCCGTCAAGGCTTTCGGGAGCCACCGCATTGGCCTCGAAATGCTTGACGCATTCCGCAACGAGATTGCCCGAAATGCTTCAGGGCTTTCGCTACGTTACTGCATCGAGGGAATCGAAACAGCTCAGCCACCCAAAGCCTAAGTGGATTGTCCCAATCGTAGTTGCAACAATTGAGACAATTCTGCGGCACTCGAGCGTTCATCAATCGTCGTCTTTGAGGATATCGCGATTGGAGAACTTCATATTGTCATCGCGACGATCCAGACCAGCTCTTTCGAGCAGGCCGCGACGCAAGACTTCATCGATCTGATCATCATCCGGAGGCGGAGCACCAAAGGCACCTAGGCCTTGAGGATCGTACTCAATGGTGTATGTCTGCTTAGCGAAGGCGATTTTCGCCCCAGGGTCCAACCGCTTGCGGCTGATCTTGTAGCCGTTGACTTTTGTCCCATTGCTACTGCCGAGATCCTTGCAGAACCAATAACCTTGCTCGAGTGTCATGCGGGCGTGCTGTCCCGATACGTT
The DNA here is from genome assembly GCA_033761895.1 of Pirellulaceae bacterium. Classification (GTDB taxonomy): domain Bacteria; phylum Planctomycetota; class Planctomycetia; order Pirellulales; family Pirellulaceae; genus Aureliella. The sequence goes on from JANRMD010000058.1 coordinate 21,985, forward strand.
GTTAAAGCGCAGCACAATATCGCACTCTTCCCGGCGACCGATGGTCAATTTCTCTTTGCGAAGGAAGATCGTTTCACCGCCGCCTGTGGGAACCAATTTGCCGTAATCAGGCATGACACGTCTCGCTATGGCCAAATTTGGGAATTGAACCTGTCTGCAAAGTAGGAGCTGAGGTAGAATTACCGCAGTTTTCCCAGTTGAATATCTTCTAATTTACGCTCCACCCATGAACGCGTCAATTTTGTCCGGTCAAAATAGCGACTCCCTACCGGTCAATTGGCGGGATTTGGGGCATCGCTACTTCCCCCTGAACGTCTATTTCAATCATCGTTTCGGAGGTCGGGTCCAAAAGATCAGTTTGGATGGTGGATTTACCTGTCCGAATGTCGACGGCACGGTGGCTACGGGAGGTTGTACGTTTTGCGACAACCAAGCGTTCAGTCCTAGTCGGCGGGTTCAGCGAGATGCCATTGCCAGTCAGATTGAACGGGGCATTTTTTTGCTCCGGCGTCGCTATGAAAACGAGATGTTCCTCGCCTATTTCCAACCGGCGACAAACACCTATGGTCCCATCGACAAACTGCGCATGCTGTACGAAACCGCCATCGAAGACCCTCGAATTGTGGGCTTGGTTATCGGCACGCGGCCGGATTGCATTCCAGACGAGGTTTTGGATCTGATCGATGAAATCGCCGAGCGAACCTATGTGTGCCTTGAGTTGGGCGTGCAAACGATTCATGATGCGAGCCTGGAGTGGATGAATCGTGGGCACGGACATGCGGCTTCGGTCGAAGCCATGCAGCGGGTTGCGGGCCGAAAGTTTGAAATCGGTTTGCACATTATGCTCGGTCTGCCTGGTGAGACCCATGAGATGATGATGCAGACTGCTGACCAGGTGGCGCGCTGGAAACCATCGGGCGTCAAGATCCATAACTTGTACGCGGTCCATCGCACTCGACTGGCAGAACAAATCAAAACGGGCGAGGTCACGCTGCTGGAGATGGAAGAGTACGTGCAGGTGTTGGCGGATTTCCTGGAACGTCTACCACCGCAGATTGTCATCGAGCGCATATCGGGAGATGCGCCGCCTCGCGACTTAATCGCACCTCAGTGGGTACTGGATAAAGGTTCGATCAAAAAACGCCTTATCGAAGTGCTCGAAGAACGCGACAGCTACCAGGGTGCAAAGTACGACGCAGCACGGATTGCGACAACCTGAAGCAGCCATACTGCCGCCACCGAAGTAACCCATTCCTTTCCGTTGTGACCAAGATGAACGCCACTACAGCCACGACCATCCTCAACATCGCTGCTTATAAATTTGTAGCGCTCGCCGACCTGCCCCCTTACCGTGCTGAACTACGAAGACTCTGTCAGGATCTCGAGCTCCGCGGCACAATCATGCTCAGCCCCGAAGGTATCAATCTGTTCGTGGCTGGCGAAGAAGCCAATGTCCGTCACTTGCTCGAAGTCCTTCGCAGTAACCCGCTGCTCGAAGACCTCGAAGTCAAAGAAAGCTATTCCGACAAGCAGCCCTTTAACCGCATGCTCGTCAAGCTCAAACGCGAGATTATCGCCTTTGGCATTGACGAAGTTCGGCCGGCGGTTCGAACGTCGCCCAAGCTGAAAGCCACAGAACTGAAGCAGTGGATCAGTGAAGGTCGCAAATTTCGATTGCTCGATACCCGCAATGTATACGAAATCGATCTTGGGACTTTTCAGAATGCCGAGCATCTCAACATCAACCACTTCCGCGACTTTCCAGAAGCGATTGCCAAGTTGCCGGAAGAGAGCAAGCAAGAGCCCATTGTTATGTTCTGTACCGGGGGGATCCGCTGTGAGAAAGCGGGGCCCATGATGGAGCAAGCTGGCTTTCATCAAGTCTATCAACTTGATGGGGGCATCTTAAAGTACTTTGAAGAATGCGGTGGTGAGTATTACGACGGTGCCTGTTTTGTGTTTGACAATCGCGTTGCCCTCGATCCGGAGTTGAAACCCACCGGCGAATTGCTGTGCTTTGCCTGCCAGTCCGTCATCACACATGAAGACATGACATCGCCTAATTTTCTGTATGGAGAATACTGTCCCAAATGCTTTATGACGCCTGAACAGGCCTATCAGAAGCAGTTGGAAAAACGACAGCTGACGATCAACAAAATAGCAAACCCGCTCCCGGGTTCGCTGCCTTACGACAATGTACGTGAGGTTCATGTTCCCGGGCGTTTTGAGAATTTTGCGTTGATTGATTTTCTGGATGCCTGGCACCCACCAACCGGACGCGCTCAGTGGCTCGAGTGGCTCGCCACGGGTCGCATTACGATGAATGAACAAGCCGTTGCACCTGAGCGAGTTGTGCGCGGTGGAGAGTGCTTTGTTCAGCATATGCCTGATACGGTTGAGCCGGATGTCAATGCAGCGATCACTTTATTGCATGAAGATGAATTGCTTGTCGTCGTCAACAAACCGGCTCCTTTGCCATCGCACGCTAGCGGCCGATTCAATCGCAATACGCTCGACTATATTGTCGGCACTGCTTATCGGCCTGAACGACTTCGTATCGCTCACCGTTTGGATGCCAACACCACGGGGCTGGTCATTTTCTGCCGCAAGCATGCAGCGGCGCGGTATGTCCAACCTCAATTCATGCAGCAGATGGTCGATAAGGTTTACGTCGCGCGGGTTCATGGCCATCCTAATTGGCAGACTACTACTTGTGACATAGCGATCGGCCCGGAGCCTGGCCCGCAGGGAGTCCGTGCAGTCGACGCGAATGGTCAGTCTGCATTGACTGAGTTCAAGGTTGTTGAGCGATTTGAAGATGGCACCAGCTTGCTTGAAGCTTATCCCAAGACGGGACGCACCAATCAGATTCGCATTCACCTGGCCCATTTGGGCCATACGATTGTCGGTGATCCACTTTACGGAGGCCAGAATTTATTGCCTGCTACGCGCAGCAGCGTGTCGGATAGCAATCTCGGAGCCAACCCAACCTTATCCGTAGATTCCCCTCCGATGTGTTTGCACGCTTGGAAATTGAGTTTCAATCACCCGAAAGATCGCCAGCGAGTTACCTACACAGCCCCATTGCCCCAATGGGCAAGGCACTGAAAGTGAAACGATTTCGGTAGCGAGCCCACCAGCCAGCCTCAATCTGGGGAAAATCCCAATTTTGCGCGTCATAATTGGACGCCGGCAGCTAAGTAATAGCGAACGGCAATTCAAAGGACGCGAGCATGCACGAGGAAAATCAACAAGCGATACGCCATTGGACAATAGCACAGCCGATTGTCTCCGCGTATGTCGCCTCAGTGGTCAGAGATTTCCGAGACCGTGACGATGTTCTCCAGGAGATCGCTGTCGCCGTTCTTCAGTCGTTTGCCGATTACGATCCTTCTCGCCCCTTCGTGGGCTGGGCACTTGGGATCGCCCGCAATCAGATCGGTACTTATCTCCGCAATCGAAAACGCAATCGACTGGTGTTTGATGGCGAAACCGTGGAGTTGCTGGCCGGGGCTTTTGAGCAGACGGAGCAAGAGCAGATGCACTCGCTTGATTATCTCAAGGATTGCGTCGATAAACTCGAAGGTCGAGCTCGACAACTGTGCGACTTGCGCTATGAAAGCGATTTGAAACCTGCGGCGATTGCGGGTTTGCTGAATATGACTCCGAATAACGTTGCCAAATCGCTGCAGCGCATTCGAGAGCAATTGCGGCTGTGCGTCGAACGCCGGGCTGCCTTGGAAGGGGCCGAGTGATGAGTAAATCACCACGTGATTTGATCGACGGCTACTTTGACGAGGTGTTAACGCCGCAGCAACATTCCACATTGAGTGAATGGATCAAGTCCGATCCAGAGCACGCACGTATATTCGCCCAGCAAGCAATTTTTCACGACCGCTTGCGAAACTTGCTATCAAGCTTTGCTGAAACCGATGAAGTTGTAACTCGTTCGACGCCAGTTGATACGCGGCGGCGGTTGCTCTCAAGGTCCTCGCTGTGGAGTGCTGCCAGTGTTGCTATCCTCGGCTTTGGACTGCTTTGGTTCAGTTTCAGCCAATCCACGGCGTCCGCGGCGATTCGTGAACTGAATCGAATCATTGTCAAGAATATCGGTTCCAAAGATCGGACCTACGAGATCGTCGTCGAAGAAGTCTATCCGCCTGAACCTCGCGGCGATCGTCCACCGCTTCGCGAGAGTGGGCGACCTCCCAAGCCACCGCTGGATGGCGCCATATTGCATGTCGGTGAGAAGAACCAGTTCGTGCTGATCCGGAAAACGTCTGACGGTTTGCCATTCATTACTGGCAGCAACGGCCAACAAAGCTGGGCGGTGAAAGCCCGCGGGCCAGTGAAGGTTAGTCCGGATGTTCATCACTTTGATCATGATTTGCCCGGTCATGAAACTTCGATTCCACTTACGAATTTACACGAGGGACTCGAGCGACTGCGCCAGGCCTATCGTGTTGAGCTTTCAACAGTTGGCCCTGAAGAATTCGCAACCCAGGCTGGTGAAACAGTGCGTATGCTGGTCGCGGTGAAGAAACCCAAGGAACGCGGCCCGCAGCGTGTTGAAATCGCTTACGAATCGCTAACCGGACGCATACTCCACATGCGTTTCGTACAAATGCCCTATGGACCGGATCGCTTGGATCTACGTCTGTCATTGTTGAATGAAGATGATTTGCCAGTTGAGATGTTTGAACACGCCAGCCATCACACACCGGATCGAAATGTTGAAACGGAGAAGTAGCCTATGAAGTCCACGCTTTTGGGTGCGATCGTCGTTACGCTGTTTGCAGCGACGGCGTCTACCGCGGCTGATAGACCCAATATTGTGTTCATGCTCTCCGATGACCAGGGATGGAACGGACTTTCGGTTGCCATGCATCCCACGCTGGCGGCTTCTAAAGGAGAAATCTTCCAGACACCCAACTTGGAAAAACTCGCCGAGCAGGGGATGCGATTTTCTTCGGCATACGCTCCAGCGCCTGTGTGTTCGCCAACTAGGATCAGTCTCCAAACCGGCAAAAGCCCAGCTCAACTGCATTGGACAAAAGCTGCTCCAGCAGTCCCAGGTCGCAAACTGACCGAACCCCGCTTGATCAAGTCTCTAAGCAACAATGAGCTAACAATCGGCGAGTTATTGAAAAGAGCCGGCTATGCAACAGCACACTATGGCAAGTGGCATATTGCCGGTGGGGGGCCAGGCGAGCACGGCTATGACGACCACGATGGAGACACGGGAAACGAAAACGCTTTCAAGTTCACCGATCCGAATCCAGTGGACATTTTTGGAATGGCCGAACGGGCGGCCAAGTTCATGGAAAAGAGCAAAAACGAAAACAAGCCCTTCTACATCCAGCTTTCCTGGAACGCGCTGCACGCGCCCGAGTTGGCCATGAAATCCACACAGGCCAAGTATGAAAAAATCGCCGCAACGAACAACGCGAGGCAGGTTGCTACAGCAGCCATCACAGAAGATCTCGACTCAGGTGTTGGAAGAGTACTCGACGCCATTGATCGATTGGGCTTAGGCGACAACACCTACGTGATCTACATGTCAGACAATGGATCTGGCGGTGGTGGTAAACGCGGTGGTCTCAGCGGTGGCAAGGGATCGGTCTGGGAGGGGGGCATTCGAGTTCCTCTCATTGTTCGCGGTCCCGGTGTGGAGGCTAACTCTTGGTGCGATGTGCCGGTGGTTGGCTATGACTTTTTACCCACTTTTTGTGCTTGGGCCGGACTGACCAAAAACGACTTACCACAGGCAATCGAAGGTGGGGACCTGACAAACCTATTGCACAATCGAGGCCAAGGGCAAGTCCAGAGAGTGCGCGAAGAGTTGGTCTTTCACTTCCCGCATTATCAAAGTGACAATGGCCCACACTCTTCAATGCGGATGGGAAACCTCAAGCTCATTCATTTCTACGAAGACGATCGCGTCACTCTGTTCGATCTGTCGCAAGACATTGGTGAGCGCAATGATCTTTCAAAACAGATGCCGCACGAAACCAACCTGCTTAAGCAGCGATTGAGTAAGTACTTGACCGAAGTGGACGCTCAACTGCCGACCATGAATCCGGACTTTGATCCCAGTCAACCGATCTCGCCTACCAAAGGTGGCCGAGGTGGTGATAAAGGGCCTGGTAAAGGTGCCAGGAAAGGGGTATCTCAAAAATGATTGGACATCACATGCAATTTCTGAAGCGTGCGCTTTGTGTGGCAGCATTCATGCTTATCACGACCGTTTCCCTCGCGCATGAAGGCCACGATCATGGACCGCGTGACTCTGGTGTACGAGTCTGGACGTATAGCGATACGGGGGCTCATATCCACGCTTCGTTCGTCGCCTCAAAGGATGGCCAAGTTCAAGTTCGTCGCAACGATGGTCAAGTTGTTTCGTTAGAGATCGCCAAACTTAATTTGCATGATCAAAAGTGGATTGAGCAGAAAGTTTTTCAAGTCCGACAACTGAACGAGAACAGTCGCAACAACAACGCCCTGAAACTAGTCTCGACCCAGGTCTTAAGCAAACCTGATATAGCCGCTTCGTTCGAGCCGTTTGCCAAGCGTAATGCGCTCAAGTATCGACAGGATGCCAAGTTCTTTTACGTGGAATCTAATTCCATGCCGGATCACAAGATGATGGTCGGCATCACAGCTTGGCAACAGCAAGTCCCCATTCCCCAGCCCTATTTTGGCGACAATGCATGGCGCATTCCGCGCGAACCAGTCGTCGCCGAAAAACCATTGTCCGCCAAGTCGCATTTCTTTCGTGGAGCAATTGCGTTGGCCGCCAATGGAATTCCGATTTTTAATCCAATTAAGAATGATGGCAAGTCAGATACCCTGGTTGCAGGTGAATTGGACGAGTTCGGTGGACACTGTGGTCGAGCGGATGACTATCACTATCACATCGCGCCTACGCACTTACAGGATATCGTTGGTAAAGACAAACCCATAGCTTATGCACTCGATGGATACGCCATCTATGGATTCACCGAGCCCGATGGGGCAAAAGTCGAGGGACTTGACCAGTTCAATGGTCATACCACGCCAGAACTCGGTTACCACTATCATGCAACGAAGACGTATCCTTATATCAACGGTGGCTTTCACGGCGAAGTTGTAGAACGCGGCGGTCAAGTTGACCCGCAACCGCGAGCCGCTGGAGTGCGAGAAGCACTGCCACCACTTCGAGGTGCAAAGATCACAGGCTTTGAGTCGAAAGACAACAAGAGCTTCAGTATCAAAGTTGAAGTCGGCAATGAGACTCGTTATGTGAACTACGTCATCAATGAGAACGGTTCGGTGAAGTTTGACTTTGTAGACGGTAAGGGCAAAATCAAGACCGAAACCTACTCGCCGCGACAACGCGGCCCGGGAGTGCGTCCCCAACGCAACGATCCACCGCCTCGCAATGATCAACCCCGCAATGACCCACAGCGTGGTAAACCGCCTGAGACCAGCCCAGCGAGATCCATCAAGTCTGAATCCGTCAAGCCGAAAAGCGGTTTCGTGGTTTCAAGTCCAGCGATTGGAGCCGACGGTATGCTGCCCGCTGAGTTTACTTGCGATGGTCAGAGTGCATCACCGCCGATTCAGTGGAAAGACGCCCCGAGTGGAACGAAGTCGTTTGCCATGAGTCTCTGGCATACAGCCCCTGATCAAGAAAAATCCTATTGGTTGGTCTACAACATTCCTGCCGATGTAGATCATCTCGACAAGAACGACAAACAGACTGGTGTTGTTGGCTTAAATGACAAGAAGAAGGCGGCCTACGATCCCATGTGCTCAAAGGGGCCAGGTGTCAAGGAATATCACGTGACGTTATACGCGTTGTCGTCGCAATTGAAGCTACCCAAGGGAACCGACAATCGCGCTGGTTTACTCAAAGCCGTAAAGGATGTTCTGCTAGCAGAAACAACGCTGGATTTCAAATACGAGCGCAAGAAGTAGGTGTCAGCATGTTAGGTCGCAGCACTTCAACTGTTTGGCTTGTACCATTGCTTGTAAGCGTGATGGTTGTGGATGCTGCGGCGCAGGCGGTTCGGCAAGGCACTGGGCAAAGTACTGGGCAAAGTACTGGGCAGGGTAGCAAACGGGGTGGAAGCGGTTTGGGCAATTACACCGTTCCACCCCCGGCGAATAACGTGCCTGAACACCTTTTCAACATTTTGCTCGGTAGGCCGACAGACTCGAGCATGACCATACGCGCACTGTTTCACAGGAAGGCAAAGGCCTTTGTGGAGTATGGACTAGAGTCTGGCCAGTTAACCGCCAAGACGCCTACGGCGAGTTTCGAAGCCAGGGCAACTCATGACTTTGTATTAAAGGAGCTTAAACGCGATAGTCGCTATTACTATAGGTTGGTTTACTCCACCAATTCCGGTGATCAACAAGCGACCGACGAGTACACCTTTCAGACTCAACGAGATCCTGGCACTACTTTTGTCTTTACAGTCACCTCCGATTCGCATCTTGATGAGAACACTAGCGGCGAAGTCTACTTGCAAACTCTCGCCAACGCCTTGCACGATGCGCCCGATTTCCATTTCGAATTGGGCGATACCTTCATGACGGGTAAATATGTCAAGCCCGAATTGTCTGAGCCCCAGTATCTTGCTCAGCGCTATTATCTTGGCAGCCTTTGTCATTCTGCCCCGCTGTTTTTTGCGCTGGGAAATCATGATGGCGAATCGGGCAGTCGCGGCTCGACAGCGTGGGCCACTCGGACTCGCAAACGTCTATTTCCGAACCCTGAGCCCGATGAGTTCTACACGGGCAACGATCAGAGTGATCCAGAAGTCGGGCTACCGCAAGACTACTATCAATGGAAATGGGGCGATGCGCAGTTCATTGTGCTTGACCCGTTTCGTTACACAACTCAACGCAGCCGCGATGGAAACAATTGGTCATGGACCTTGGGGGAGCAGCAGTATCGGTGGCTGAAGGCTTCGCTTGAAGGTGTCGACGCAAAGTATCGTTTCGTGTTTTTGCATCATCTCGTTGGAGGATCGCCCACGAACAATCGTGGTGGTGTCGAAGTTGCCAAGTTGTGGGAATGGGGTGGCCTCGGTAACACGGGCGAAAATGAATTTTCCAAGCAGCGTCCAGGTTGGGAAATGCCAATTCATGACCTATTGGTCAGGCATGGTGTTTCGATAGTGTTTCATGGTCACGACCACCTATTCATCAAGCAAGATCTCGACGGCATTGTTTATCAGGAGGTACCGCAACCAGGTCATCCGCGTTCCGGCAGTACCAATACAGCCAAAGAGTATGGTTACTTGAACGGTGAAATACAAAGCAGCTCCGGCTACATTCGAGTGCGTGTCGGTGAAGATGCAGCAAGAGTGGATTACGTTAGGACTTATCTCCCCGCAGCCGAGAGTCGAAGCAAAAGGAATGGTGACGTCAGCTTCTCCTACACGGTGAACAGCCCGCAAGCACGCAAATCAAATTAAACTCTGAATGCGGTTGGCGTTGGGCGCGTGCCTGGGAGCGCAAGATCGTTGCCATGGCGGGTAGGAGCCTAGTTCATCGAGGTTTTCAGGGCTTCTCGGTGGCACTTCTTGCCCGGGAAGCTCGTCGGCGCTTGCAATCTAAGTGCCGCGGCGCAATCATAGAGCGTACGTTCTAGATCCTATTACCTACGCAGCAGAGAGAATCTATGAAAGTTACTTTTAAACGACTATCAACCGCAACGATTTTAGTAGTTGCAGTTGTGATCTTCGCCAATTGCCGATCGGTCCACGCTCAACTGAACACCCCGCCCGCTGGCTTTACCGCGTTGTTTAACGGGAAAGATTTATCGGGTTGGTATGGTTGGAGTACGCAGGATCCAAACGATCTGTGGTCAAAGACGCCTGAAGAACAAGCCAAGTACAAGAAGGAATCGGTCGCAGGTGGCTTGCTGGACAAAAATGGCAAGCCGAATAATGAACACATCAATGCTCACTGGAGTGTCCAAGATGGCGAACTAGTAAATGACGGTCATGGACTGTATCTAACGACCGACAAGGATTATGGCGACTTTGAGTTGCACCTTGAGTACAAAGCGCTACCCAAGGGCGATAGCGGCGTGTACTTACGCGGTACACCTCAAGTTCAGATTTGGGATCCAGCTGAACCAGATCCTAGTGGACTCGGTCGAGCACTTGGATCAGGCGGTTTATGGAACAACCGCAAAGGCTCGCCAGGCAAGGATCCGCTGAAGAAGATGGACAAACCGCTAGGCGAGTGGAATAGTTTGAAGATGACCATGATTGGCGAGCAAGTTACCGTTGTGTTCAATGGTGAAGTGGTCGTAGATCGTGCACCGCTCGAGAACTTTTTTGCCAACCAAAAAAGTGGTTACTTGGCATACGCCAAGCCGGATGCCAACAAGAAAGAAGGTGACGCACCGAAGATGCCCAATGGCTACATGCGCGATCCAGTGTATGCCAAAGGGCCAATCCAGTTGCAAACACACGGCAGCGAAATTCGCTGGCGCAATGTTTATATTCGTGAGATCACGTCTGAAGAAGCCAACAAGACTCTGGCCACCCGCGATGCAGAGGGCTTTGTCGAGTTGATCAACGGCAAGGACCTCAGCGGTTGGAAGGGTGCCGTCGATAACTACGAAGTTAAAGATGGGGCGGTAGTCTGCAAGCAAGGTAAAGGTGGCGATCTTCTGACCGAAGATGAGTACGAGAACTTCATTCTGCGCGTCGAATTCAAGCTGCCTCCCGCTGGAAACAACGGTATTGCACTCCGCACGCCGCTCGGAGGACATTCCTCAAGCGATGGACTAGAACTGCAAGTGATTGACAGCGATGGTTACAACGCCAAACACAAAGACGCACCACTATTACCGTATCAGTACCATGGTTCCCTTTATCATTGTGTCGGCGCAAAACATGGTTACTTGCGGCCGGTAGGTGAGTGGAATTTCCAAGAGATCGAAGTCCGCGGCCAGAAGATTAAAGTGACGCTCAACGGCACCAAGATCCTCGATGTCGATATCGACACCTTTGACCGCAGCCAAATCGAGCATCCACCCAAGGGTTTAGACAATCGCAAGGGGCATATCGGCTTCGCTGGTCATAGCGATCCCGTCGCTTTCCGCAGCTTTAAGGTAAAGAAGCTCTAAAGAGTTAGCCGTAGCCACCGTCGCCAGACGGTGGATGCGCTGGCTAAGCTAGTGATTAGCCGCAGTGCGCTAGCACCGGTTGCCGCAGCGAAAACCGGACGCTAGCGCGTTCCGTCTGATATTACAAACCCTAAAATTAAGCTTGACGCACTACTAGTACTAGTACTAGTGCTCTGTCCAACTTTAATTTATGGGTTGATCGCGCATTCGAGTGCTATTAACCGCACGGCGTTAGCCGCGGTTTTCACATTGCGGAAACCGGTGCTAACGCACATCGGTTAATGTGCTAACCCCAAAATCTAAAGTTGGACAGAGCACTATTGGCTGATTCGCCACCGCTTGGCAGCGGTGGCTACGATGGCAGCGGTGGCTACGATGGCACCAGCGAGACACTCGATTGAGTTTTACACTAACACCTTCATGCACTCTTTCACTGCCAGCGCAGGGACGAGTGCGGTTGTGGCAATGCCCGAAACAACCCGAGTAATGTTGTGATCGACGGCGTCGGGAATGCTCCACTTCGATCCGTCCGCGGTGGTGATGTAAACTGACAACGTGTGATGACCGCTGCCGGGACGTTCGCCGATGATGTGAATGATGGTTCGGTTGCCATCGATTCCCTGAAACAGCAACTCACCGATCCGATAGCCAGCTCGAACGCGGCCCGAGTTTACGACGAGCAACTGTGGTGCGACCTGGTATGCGGTTTGGTTCAAAGCCTCACGTAAGCCCGACACAAGCGGTAGCAGCTGTCCATCGTCCATGGCAGCGAGCGCATTGAGTCCTTCGGAAACAACCAGCACACAATTGAACGGTGCAGGCGCCGTGTTGCGCAACGTGCGGACTGCCTCGCGGGAACGATCCGAAAGTTGTTCGCCCGAGGTTGGATGCAGAATATAGTCCTCGCGATTGGCCGCACGTGTTTCGAGCCTTACGACGTTAGGCAACTGGTTCACAAAGTTGTCTTCCCATTCGCGCCAAATGCACTTCTTGGCATCGTCGTAAATCGTGCGAATATCTTGGCTGAGCTTTCCATTCAAGTCCCAGCTTTGTTTGCCAAATCCCTCAGCGACGAATACGCCTCGGCCGCGAATCTCGGTTAGTCGATTGCGTCCCTCGGCGATAATTGTCTGGTTATCTCGCGGATCCCCCTTGGATTTTTGATATTGCAAATAAACCCAGGTGGGGTCGCCAAAATGTTCGGTGGGTTTGCCGTTAGCATCAATCACTTGTAGTGACTGAAAGAACTTCCACATGCGGTCGTTGACCCGATAGCCAAATTTCTCTCGCAAGCGAACGTGGTCTTGGTAGCCCGTTGTCAGATAGCCCAGCATCGGATCGATCTTTGTCGGCAACGCCATCAGATAGGCCGGACAGGCGGGCGCGACCTGATCGAGACACCAATCAAGGTCGTCCAGCGTTACATCCATATGCAGCGTCGAGCACACATCTAAGCCGATCGTCAAGCCATGTAGCTTGCCCATGACAATGTCTTCCAGGCAGCATCGCACCAGTTGCTCTTTGCTGCGGAAGACTTCGGGCCCAATAAATCCCGCCACATCGTTTACATGGACCCAAGCGTCCGGTGATTGTCCAGCCCGAACACGAGAGGTGCGAACGGTTTCGGTCAACGCCCGCGCGAAGCCGTACTTGCGAGATTCATGAATCAGCATGTCCGTGCCGTGACTATGACCGTTAGTAAAGTCGGCACCTTGACCGGTTTCGAAGTACAGACCAAACGCGCCGCCCGTTCTCGAGTTGGCGTGCTTGATCATCTTCTCCACGGAGATATCAAACGTCGTATTCGCGGAGTCGTTACCAGCGATACTTTGAAACCACAGTTCGGTAGAACCGGGGTGGTTGGATTCCACTTTGGCTTGCACATCGATATGAGCCAGCACGCAATGCGGCATCGCATCAGCGATTTTGAATGTCTTTAGTAGATCTTGCAAAGCCAACTCAATGGCGGCGACTGAATCTGGGTCGCTTGAAACCGGATTCGTACCGATCAGTACATCACCGACTGCATATGCAAAAGCATCAAAGACTTGCCAGCGGATGTCATCCACGTTGTCGGTTGGCGAATTGGGTTGCACTCGCGCGCCCAGATAGCCCTTGGCGCCAATCTTGCTGTTCGGTAGTGGATTGAAAACTTTAGAACCTAGGGCGATCAATTCATCGTTGCTCATCAGCTTGACGACACAAGCGATTACGTCGCTTGACAGAGTGTCTTTGATTGCGTGGATCTCAGACTCTGACTTGGTGAGCAAGAATTGCCTTAGTTCGCCGAGGGTTTTTAACGTTCGTGTTGGTTGTGGTCTGTTGGCAATGAACTTCGAAAGCTCATCGGTCCATGGAGGGTGGGCATCAATTTCTTCCAAGCGAGTATTGCTTAGCAATGTCCTTGCGATAGTGCGAGATTGCGAGTTGTCAGCGGCTACGCCGACGATAACGTCACCTTCTTTGAACTCGTTGGCAGAACCTAGGATCTTTAAGTAGAGCGAAAGATCAAAGCGGCCTCGCAGTCGTTGAATGTAGGCGAATAGATCCTCACCAGCCTGAGGGGCTGGAAGAGCATTTTCTTGCAGCTCGGCGCGAGCAGTAGCCAAAAGACCGTTGGTCGCCATCAATGACCCTCCAACTAGAGAGCCAACAAATGTTCGTCGTTGCATTTTGTAGACCTAGAGAGACCGCTTCAGACCGCTTTCAACGTTGAGTAAGCCAATTTTCCTTCATTTTCGAGGGCGACGCAACAAACTCGCGGCATAAAACGCACTGCTACAACGGAACTTGTACTCATAGAGTCCTGGCGATATGCACTAACGCAGGTCGCTTTGTATTGAAATCGCTTGTGTTTGAGTCGTAGATGTCACACAATTATTAATGAATTTGCTTGTAGAGCCACAATTCTCCTTTTTCACAGCGAGCGGTGAAAATGAGTGACGATTCCGACAGCTTCTCGGTTAACGGTGACGATTCAACGGGTTCACTCAGCGATTCTGGCAATCATACGAATCCGGCGGATCCCACGGTGCCGGATCCCCATGCGCGCTCAAGACGTTTCGACTTTAGGGGCAAGATAGGTAATTTTTTGATCCATCGTGAGATTGGTCGCGGTGGGATGGGGGTGGTATACGAGGCGATCGAAGAAATTCTGAATCGCCGCGTGGCGCTTAAGGTTCTACCATCGGGTGCTTTGATCGATGAGATGCAGATTCGTCGCTTTAGGAATGAGGCGGCGGCCGCAGCCCAGCTTGTGCACCCGAACATCGTCCCCGTCTACTCAGTGGGTAGTGATCGCGGAGTTCACTACTATGCGATGCAATTGATCGATGGTCAGAACATCGCTGAGATCATCGGCAGTATCCGCGAACGAATCAGTACCGAAGACAAAGCTAAGCACAATGCAGATACACCTCGCGATATCGGCACAACCCAGCGGGAAACGGAAGCTCCAGCGCCCGCCATCAAGGGCTCGAAGGACTCTTCATCGCGCAAGCAGCTGATGGAAGACGATTTTGCTGCTGCGGTTTCTCACCATCGTCATCCCCAAAACTGTCAACGGCTTTTCAAATCCATCGCGTCGATTGGGTGCGATGCAGCGCGCGCGATCCATTATGCGCATGATGCAGGGGTAGTTCATCGCGATATCAAGCCCCATAACTTGATGCTGGACGAAAAAGGAAAAGTTTGGATCACCGACTTTGGTCTGGCCCAAGTTCGGGATAATCCCGTTGGCACCAGAACCGGGGACATTCTTGGGACGTTGAAGTACATGAGTCCTGAGCAAGCCTCGGGGCGGAAGTTCCTGATCGATCATCGAACCGACATTTATTCGCTGGGAATCACTCTCTACGAATTGCTAACCCTCAAGCCAGCTCACTCAGGCGTGGGGGCAAAAGAGATCCTTCGCCAAATTTCGTTTGAAGATCCACAGAGTTTACGACTGATCAATCCACGGATCCCTGCCGAGCTTGAAACGATCATCGCAAAAGCGATTGCCAAGAATCCGCAGGAACGCTACGAGACCGCTGCAGATTTTGCCGAGGACCTTGAGCGATTTTGTAACGACCAACCGATCGCTGCAAAGCGGCCAACCGTTATCCAGAAAGCGCGTCGCTGGGTCATTAAATATCCCACACTGGCCGGCATGACTGGCGTGGGAATGGTCTTTACCTTTTTGACCTCAATGGTAATTACTGGGGCCATGGTAAACTCGAATCACACGATCTCCATGGAACGGGAGAAAGCCGTTTCGTTGCTGAGTAAATCCGAAGGCTGGCGGTTGCTGACACATTCGCGTTTAGAATTACCTAAGAATCCAGGTGTTGGATTGGCGCTCGCCATGGAGGGCGCAAAACGCGTCGAGGGCTTGGAAGCCAATCTGGCTGTGCAAGATGCCTTCAACGCTAGTCACGAGCAATACAATTTTCAGCCACGCAAAGAAGCTACGGCCAAGATTGAGGTTGCAAACCGAAGTCAACGTGCGGTGCTAACGGTTGATTCCCGGTTCGTAGGTAAAGGCAACTATCCCGCAATCGTGATTGACCTGAAGGATACCAAGACGCTCTTTCAACTGGATTCAGGGGAAGCCATCACATCCGCCGCCTATTCACCTAATGAAGAGTTCCTACTGACGACTTCTTCACGTCCAACTTTACCCGCAGGCGAAGAGCAAGCACAAAGTCAAGTGTTTGCGCCCATTGTGTGGGACGCAGCAACCGGACGACGCTTAAGTACATTTCCGCAGCACGCGATCCCTGAAGTGCATACGGAAATGTTCTCGTCCGACAGTGCCAATATCGTGCTTCCTGGTCCAGGCAATCAAGCAAGTATCTACAGCACACAGGCTTTTGGGATCAATGCGGTCTTGCGAGGACACAATCACCCGGTTGTTCGTGCTGTCTACAGTCCGGATGGCAAGTGGATTGCAACCATAGACGACTCAGGCGAGGCACGCTTTTGGACGGCCTCTGACGGTCAGCTCGTGAAGAGTTTGCAAACGCAGCTGGACGGCAAGCTTTACCAATTTCAGTTCACAAACGATTCCAATCGACTGCTCGTGGCTTCCAAAACGGGTACTCGCGTGTATAGCGTTCATGGGGAATCCGCAGAACCGACCGCGTTTTGGCGTGAGTCAAGATTCATTATCGTGCCGCAAAAAGATCGCTGCGCCAGCTACTGGGACTTTGGCAAAGTTGTCGAAATTCGTAATCTCAGCGACGGTCGCAGCATTCTTAGGATCGAAACGCAAGATCACGTAACGACGGTCACCTTCAGTTCCGATGGGCAATATCTGGTCATCGGTTCTGGTATTCAATTCAGCCTGCACGATGCAGCGACAGGCCTGAAACTCGGTGAGTTTCTTGGACACACCGATAACGTAACCTGTGCGCGATTCAACAAGACCGAAGGCACGATCATCACGTCTGCTAACGATGGAACCGTTCGCACGTGGTACCCGAAGTCTGGATGGGAGAGGTACACCTTTGGTTCTTTATCAGATGGCCGAGGCATTGCAAACTTAGCGTTCTCTACCGATTCACGTTATCTGCTCTCCAACTCCTGCGTGGATTTCCAAACGATCATGTTTGATACAAATGGAAATCGAATCAACGGCAACCAACATGGAGAATTGCTCTCCGATCATCCGCTTGCTGGAAACCTCGTACTTGGAAACTCAGCGGTCTCGGTCATTGATCCAGTCACCTCACGCATCACCGTTTCACGAAAGTTTTCAGGGAACAGCGTTCGAGACGTGATACCAATCGGACAGACTCGATCCGCCATCGTTCGACTGAACGGCGACACTGCGGTGCTGTGGAACACGGCCACCGATGAGGTCACGCCGCTGGCAAAGAGCGGTGACCAAGTTGTCTGTTACGATGTTCTAGCGGATGGAACCAAATTCCTAGTTGGAACCGCAAATGGCAGTTGCCAACTGCATGATGCCGCTAATGGAGCTATCCTGCGAACAATCTTGCACCCCGCACTCGTATCCAGTGTGAGATTCCTGCCTGTTGACCAGCGGATCGTTACTGTCGACGAAAGAAGCACGATTCGTATTTGGGGGGAAAGTGAGCTTGCCGCTGAGCGCACCCTTGCCAAGGAAAATTATTTTTTCACCGATTGCTTGATTTCAAGCAACTCGAAATCCTTAGTTAGTTTTCATGAATCCAAATCTCAGCCCATCTGCTGTTGGGATATTGAAACGGGCGAATTGCGATTCGAAACCGCAGGCCCGCGAGCACCGAAGGTGGCACTCCATTCCAGCAGCAATATGGCTTATTGCGGTTCTGTGGCAAGCGGATTGTTTGCGTGGAACCTTGGTACGGGCGAGAAGATTGAAATAAGTCCCGCACCCGTATTGGAGATTGCGATTTTGGCCGATCGGATCAATACGATTGAAATGCCGACTTCGACAAACTTCGAAAATGCGGAATCCATGATGCGTCCGAATAAGAAGGCGTCGGTCATTGGAGTTTACTCGACGCAGACTAACCAAAGACTCATGGAAATTCCGGCAGCCGAAGGACTTCATCGCAACCGAATCTCGGTCAACGAAACTACACAGGAGTTTGCGGTCTCAACGATGGTCCATTCGGTTAAGCTAATCGATCGAACGAACAGCGATTCTGTCGTGTGGTTGGGTGCGCACCGAGCACCGATTA
>JANRMD010000059.1:0-6994 GCA_033761895.1 Pirellulaceae bacterium
CGCTCTCCCAACTGAGCTATACCCCCAACGTTTGTTGGATTGCTTCAACAGCTAACAATATGGCAATTCGAAGCGAGATTCACAAGTGGGCGCGCCAGAATTCGAATCTGGGACCTCGTCGTTATCAGCGACGCGCTCTAACCAACTGAGCTACGCGCCCTTGGAAATCCACCGTTTGCTCGAACCACGACAAAACGCGATTCGTTACAAACTAGACTGGGAAATCGTAGCCAAAGGTTCAGGGATGTCAACCATTCTCGGATGATCTGTACTGTCTGGTTCGATTTTTTCCCGTCTTAGTGACAGGCTTGGACGGAATCGGCTGTCTGTAACGAGCGACCTGAGTCAAAATGGTGCAAATGGCCACTCGGGTGAGGGGCACAGGGAATGTTGCTAGCGTAAATTCGGTTTCTAACGAAAATCGCGATTCCCGCGCACCCAAAGAATTGCTAAACAATGGTTTGTAGTAGCAATCACATGGTCTTTTGCGGACATCAAAATTTGACACCCGGGCGGCGGTTGAACCAAAGCCTGCCGTTCACAGTTGATTTCATAATCTCCAAGGAGTAGGTGGGCATGCCAAGCATTTATTCGAGCCGAAGTGCTTTTTTCAATCGTTTTCGACTCAATCGCACTCAAGTACGCCGCGCACTGTTGGTCGCTTGCGGCGTTGGCGTGGCTGCCTCAGCGACCTTTTCGGCAGCTGTAGGCGCTGATCCATCCGAAAAACTGTCCAAGGCCTTGGCTTTCAAGCCGCGACAAGCGGATGTGAACTACGAACAAGTCAAACCGGAGCAGATGGCTGATTGTTCGCTCGAAGAAACCGTACGCGACGACGGCAAGGGCTTTTTGGTTACTGGTCCTGGCGCGGTTCCGCTGCGTTGGTTCGCCGATACTAACGGCGACAATCGGCTCGACCGCTGGTGCTATTACAACGCTGGCGTCGAAGTCTACCGCGAATCGGACACCGATTTCAACGAAACGGCGGATGAGTACCGTTGGTTGAGCACCGAGGGGCTACGCTGGGGCAAAGACAAAGATGAAGATGGGACCATCGACGCTTGGAATATGATTTCGGCTGAAGAGGTGACTGCCGAAGTTGTTCGCGCGACCGCCAATCGAGAACCGGGCAGATTTGAACGCCTGCTGATTACCGACGCGGAAATCGCTTCCCTTGGCTTGGGCAAAGAAAAAGCTGACCTCCTCGTCCAAAGGGTTGCCGATGCGCGCAAGCAGTTCGCAGCCTGGACATCGGGGCAGAACGTAGTTACTAAGACCAGTAAGTGGACGAATTTTGGTGGCGACAAGCCCGGCATTGTTCCAGCCGGTACCGAAGGCTCGAAAAAGGACATCGTTGTCTACGAAAACGTCGTCGCGTTGCTTGAGGATGCGGGCAAAGCGAAGCAACTGTTGGTAGGCACAATTATTCAAGTCGGTCCAACGTGGCGACTGGTCGATTTGCCAAAAACTGTGGCTGAAGGCCAAGAAGTCTCAGACTCGGGCGTATTCTTTAGCGCCTCGTTCCAGCCTCGCGGCGCCAGCGGCGTGCCAGAAGCCCCTGGTGGCCTCAGCAAAGCGATGGAGCGACTAGTGGCTGATTTGCAAAAAGTCGACGAAAAGTTGAATTCGCCAAAATTGTCAGCTAGCGACAAAGTCATTCAGCAATCTTTGCGCGCAGACGCAATCGAAAAACTCGTTTCGGCGTCCAGTGGCGAAGAGCGTTCGTCCTGGATTCGTCAGTTCGCTGACACGGTGAGCGCTTCGGCGCAAGCCGGCGAGTTCCCTGAAGGTGTTGACCGCCTTTACAAATTCGTTGCCAAGTTGAATGACGCATCGGCTTCTCAAAATGATATTGCCTACGTAGTCTTCCGCACACTGACGGCCGACAACAACATCAAGATGCAGGACCCGAAAGCCAATTTTGATGCCCTCCAGAAGGCCAATCTAGCGGACCTTGAATCCTTCATTGAAAAGTACCCGACCAGCGAAGAAGCGGCTGAGGCGATGATCCAAATCGCTCTCTCAGCGGAGTTTTCCGGCGACGCGAAACTGGCTGAAAAATGGTACACGCAAGCGGCCAAAGATTTTTCGAAAGCCATGGCGGGCAAGAAAGCGGCTGGCGCGCTACGTCGCTTGAACTTGGTTGGCCGAAACTTCGGGCTCGAAGGTCAACTGATCGATGGCCGCGACTTTAGTTCCAAAGCTCTTCAGGGCGGACCAGTCGTCTACCATTGCTGGGCAAGTTGGTGCCAGGGCTGCATCGCTGAAATGCGTGGTCTCAAGGAACTGCAAAACAAGTACAGCAAAACCAAACTGAAAATCGTTGGTATCAACTTTGACAACAACCAAAAGCAAGCCGCTGACTTCCTGACGGCGAATCCTTTCCCCTGGATGCACCTTTATGACGAAGGTGGCCTCGATAGCACCGTGGCCGTCGCCTACGGCATCCTTACCTTGCCCGTCAATGTAATTGTTGACAAGAATGGCAAAGTAGTAAAAACCGGTGTTCACTGGACCGAAATCGATGGCATCATCGAAGAGCTGGTGAAAAGTGATTCGAAATAGCAGATAATCGTTTAACCGGTGGCTAACGCCGGCGCCAGCACCTACCGCTTATGCTGACAACACAGTTAGCAGCGACTAGGGCTCTGTCCAGATTAGATTTTTGGGTGGCACGCTCTGAGGCTCTGCGAAGGGCGTGGCGAATGTCGCTCGAATCACGCCCTTCCCAAAGCCCCAAGGCCCCAAAGCCCCAAGGGCCTCAGGGCGTGCCACCCAAACACAATCAACCCTCAAATTAAATCTGGATAGAGCAGAAGGTGTAGCAATTCATGAAGAACCGCCAGGGAAACTTGGCGGTTCTTTGTTTATTTATGGCTTACGTGAAAATTTTTTGTTGTGCTGAAATGGACGACAAAACCTTTCAGTACTCCACGGCTTGGCAAATGAGAGTCGCTGATTGTGTTGCCGAACCCATTAAATGGCGTGTAACGGAGTCGAAACTTCCGCACTCTCTTGGACTTGCGACTCTAAGTCCGCAAACGTTTCCATGCGGTCGGCTGACGCAGGCGCTGGGCATCCCAATGCACTAAAAAATCAGTTGCGTAAAGCTCTTTAGTCGCTACCCTGTTAAGCAGATTGAATTTGCTTTCATATGTTTTGCATCTTGAATCCAATCTTTGATGCTTCTGATTTGCTCCTTCATTTCTTTCTTTATGAGGTGCTTTGAATGTATGCTGTGACCCCTAATAGGCGGCAGGCGTTTACGTTGGTGGAGCTTCTTGTGGTGATTGCGATCATCGGAATTCTCGTGGGATTGCTCCTCCCAGCCGTACAAGCCGCCCGCGAAGCCGCTCGTCGTATGCAATGCTCAAACAATCTAAAGCAGATGGGTTTGGCAACGATGAACTACGAATCTGCCCACAAGAAGTTCCCGCCTGGACGCTTCGATCCGGATTATACGGTGAACGGAGTGGCACAAGCTTCGTACACGTCCTATCCCAATACATTGCCAGCCGGTGCCTACACAGGTTTTCGTTCTGTTCACACATTTATTTTGCCCTTCATGGAACAGAGCAATATTTATAACTTGATTGACTTTTCAAAACCCACTTCCGTACGCATGACCAGTGGCGGAGTGCCGATCAATGCCAACTACACGGCCTACGCTAATGCAGCGGGGTTGTTTATTTGCCCTTCGTGCCCAAACACCGGAATCGTAATTACAGAGAACAACTATCGCTATAACTTCGGTGGTTCAACACCCTTCGGCGGCGCACTCGGTTCTGGTAGCAACAACAATACGACCGCCACTTCCGCCGCTGGTTTTTCTTGCAAAGGCAACGGAGCGTTTACAATCGGCCGCGCCCTCGCAACCGGCGCCTTTACGGATGGATTGTCCAATACGGTCTTCTTTTCAGAGCGAACCAAAGGAAGCGGCGCCAACCTAGCGACGACACTTCCAGGACCAGCGGACGTGACCAACATGCTCAGCCGCCCTTCGAACTTAGTCGACGCCGATGTGATGTTCTCTGCTTGTCTCGCACAAGCGCCGAATCTCAACGGTGGTTTCAATTTCAACTCCATGGGACGTTGGTTGCCTGGCACAGACTTCTCCAACGGATGGCCCTTTGGATTCTATTCAAGCACGATGTACAACCACGTAGCTCCGCCGAATTGGCGAGCCATCGACTGCGGAACACGGAGTGCCATTCCTGATGCACCGGGCGAACACGCAATCATCAGCGCACGAAGCTTGCACACTGGTGGCGTGAATGCTTCGATGGGTGACGGCTCGGTCCGTTTTGTCAGCGACAACATCGCTTTAAACATCTGGCGAGCCGTGGGTACCCGGGATGTCGGCGAAGCCACCAACTTTGATGACTAGCCGCAGTGCGCTAGCACCGGTTCCCGCGGCGAAAACCGGACGCTAGCGCGTTCCGGCTGATATTACAAACCTAAAATTAAGCTGACTTGCACCAGCCGAGTCCTAGCAGGCTGTCTTTAGTGGAGAACGGTTCGACGAATGCCAAGATCAACGCTTAATTGGATGTTTGTGGCGATGTGCCTTTATTTGGCGGGCTGCAGCGGTGGAATGACCGAGAAGGATCTGCAATCCGCCCAATCGGCGGCTGAAAAAGCCATCGAACTGGAGAAGAGCGGAAGTTACGCGGAAGCGTTTCCGTTAGTCGATGGTGCAATCACCAAAGGTGGGCTGAATCCGGATCAGTTGGCCGAAGCGTATCTCCTTCGAGCCCGGTGTCTGTGTGCGGCCGGTAAATTGGAAGAAGCTGAGCGCGACTTGGGATTCGCCGAACAAGGTTCTCCGAATCCAGCGAGTTGGCACTTTAGTCGAGCCATTCTGCTGGCAAAGCAGAACAAAGCGGGAGAGTCGAAGGCGGAGTTCGCTAAGGCGGTTCGCATCGATCCCAAGCTAAAAATGCCGCAGTAGTGGCTTTAAGAGAGGTTCCTTCACGGGCGTTGGGCGAAATGCTCTTGCCGAACGACCGTTTTCGGTACAGAATGGCCGCTTCGCCGGAGGGTAACCGAATGGTTAGGAAGCTGATTCGAAATCAGTCGCTGCGCAAGCAGTTGAGGGTTCGACTCCCTTGCCCTCCGCTTTAGCACCAGTGTGCACCATCTCGCATGAAGCCGCGTTTTCCATTGGAATTACGCGGCTTTTCTGCTGTTGGGTACTGCCGTTTGTGAAGGTGCTATTAGCACCACCTCGCACGTCGTCGCATGCTCCACGCACCGTGGTTGGTATCAAATGAGTATCAAGGCATATTGGGCTTGAGTCTGTTCCAGTTGCCATTTGCAGCGCAGGCATCGCAGTTAAACTGCCGTTCCTACTCACTGCCGCCGCCTCGGCACCCTCAATCAAATGACCATATGTATCCAACGTGAGCGAGATCGTTGAATGGCGCATTACAGACTGAATAACCTTCGGTTGCTCTCCCTGGATTGCCAACCATGCACCGCACGTATGGCGTAAAGCATGAAAATCCAGCTCATCGCCAGCCTCGTTTGTGGGAATTAGAAAATCACAGCTTTCGCGTTTCGCACGTTCAGTAGGGTCATTTTTTGCCTCTGCTAGCCACATTGCTCGTGCTGCCAGAATATCCGCTTGGAGCATTTTGGCTGCGTATTTGTGAGGTAAGTTAAACACTTTGGCTTGCGGCATCTTGGTGGCAAGGAAACTTCGTAAATCATTGGCCAAAGCCTTGTCAATGTACTGGTAGGCCGTTTGTCTGTTTTTCGTTTGACCGCTTGCCGTTTTTACATAGGGGCGCTCTACATCCAGCTCAAAGCTGCCACGCGAAAGACTCTTTAATTCGCTAGAACGGAGCCCTGTTTGAATAGCTGTGCGATAGGCCAAGCATCTCGCCTCCGCCGCCATTTCATAACGTTCTGGGCCTGAGAGAGTAGCCTGCACCAGCCACTGCCATTCATCAGGCTTAAGCATTCTTCGGTTCAATTTCCGATCAGACTCAGGATCTGGCCGCTCGACAGTCTCGAGAGGATCAGATTTCAATTTTCCGTGCTTGCGGAGCCAAGAAGTAAAATGCTTGCTCGCTCCGATCATAGCACCGACCGTTCGAGCACTCCTACCGTTCTCCCTAAGGTGGGCAATATACTGGTTCATCAAATCAGCATTGATGTGACCGATGATTTTTATTTGAGCGTAAGAGGCAAATCCGCGAATGTAATTCAACTGGCCATTCACGTTCCGCAGCGCGTTTTTGCCTGTAGAACGTGATTTGAGCCGTTGTCCAAAATCTAACAGATGTTCTTCAATAGTTCGTTGAGCCTCCTTCTTGAATCGCTCGGATTCGGCATCAATCACTCCATATGTACGCATCGCGGCGTCGCTGAGTATTTTCGTAGCGACTTTCTTTGCGGCAGCGTACTCGGGGGTTCTAGTTGAAACCAGTCGTTGCTTTCTACTCCCGTCGGGCAGTACCTCCACATACTTTAGATAGTAAGGTGCGCCAGTGCGTTCGGATCGCTTCGATAAATGCATCTTCGACCTTTGCGATTGTAAAAGAAAGAAATCTGGTCATCGTGGACTGATACATCTCCACTATCCCCACCATGGCCACCCAACTAAAAGCTAACGCTAGGCCTCAACTGAGGTCAGAAACCATTTCATTACGCCCCCACCGGCCTTACGCGAAGCGATTTTTTTTCCTGCAAGTACCCTGCCTTTCAATCCCCGCAACTTGAGCCCTAAATCTCTTGAGACGCCTTCGGTACGGCCGAATAATTCGATCATGGCGGCCCTAAGCACCGGACAACGATCGGAACCGTTTTGCGGCTTTGGCTCGCCTAGTTTAGCCTCAATTTCGGCAGTCGTGATTCCATGCCCTTCAGGGTCCACCTCGGACAACCCAACATGTAGCATGCCAAGATTTTCATTACCCCGATCAGCTTCCGTTAAGTCAAAACGGGTTGTCAAGGGATCTGGCAAACCAACCCAAACAATTGCTGATCG
>JANRMD010000060.1:0-20418 GCA_033761895.1 Pirellulaceae bacterium
CCCATGACCTCGGCCAGCTAAACCAGCTAGTGCTCTGTCCACATTAGATTTTGGGGTTAGGCACATTAACCGATGTGCGTTAGCACCGGTTTCCGCAATGTGAAAACCGCGGCTAACGCCGTGCGGTTAATAATACTTGAGGGCGATCAACCCAAAAATCTAAGTTGGACAGAGCACTAGAGCACTTAAACCCGACGTTACTACCAGCACTGCCGACGTTGCTACTCTGGCAGTGCAAGCACTTTGGACAAATCGCGATAGACGATACTTGCCACTTCTTCAGCCCCAGCCAAGTTGTAGTGCGTCAAGTCATAAAAATAGCGAGATGACTTGGGAAGTTGACTGGCAATATCGATTACAGGCGTATTCGACTCCAAACCAACTTGACGAGTTACTTGGTTATAGCGCTCAAGCAGTTCCCATTGCGTGGCGCCATCCACTTCACCAACGGATATCGTCTCCAAGTTCACGCCCGTCACGTCGTCATTGCCAATCCCATACAGGACAGCTTGAGTTGCCAGTACACAGCGAATCTCCAACTGCGTGCAGCGTTCAATGATGGCTTGCAAGCGTGCCTTGTAGCCGACCAAACAAGCTGAATTGCGAGCCGCCAACCATCGTTCACGCGTCTCAGACGAAAGCGATCGGGTGTCTGGCTGGGCTGAGAAAGTTGAATGAGCGATAGGTTCACCATGGACCAAGCCCTTTTGGCTGGCGAACGATTGAAGCCGCAGGTTGTCTAACAGCGCAAATGCATCGCTACTTCGCAGCAACGTACGCTGCATGGATCGTGCCAACGTATCCCGCGAGCGCGCTTGACTGCGCAACGTGCTCTGGTCGAAGTCACTCAAGTCCGTTCGATCGACATCGTTTAGCCCAACCAAAAACACCAACACTTTCGGACGCAACGTCGACAAGTACTGCTCGAGCAACTCCAAATGACCGAAGGTCGAATGCCCGTCAATTCCAGCGTTATTGACCCAAACATGGTCAAACTCGAGGGCCAGCCGCGATGCCAGGTGGTCAGGCCAAGTCTTCCCATCGGACAGGTAGAGACACTGCGTAGTGCTTCCTCCAACGCAAACCACAGTCAGACTGTTGTTCCAATCCGATGGAGGTTCGGGTCCGCGAAAGCCAAGCGAATTGAAGCTTACCGTTACCTTCGGATCTAACCCCGCTTGCCCGTCAGTGGAAAACTCTCGGGTCACATTCCTGGGCAAATCAATTCTGCCGGAGCGTAGCAGAATTGGAAATGGATTGAAAACGCGAACGAATCCTTCCAGCAGGAGAAAACTAATTCCTAAACCGAACGCTAACGCTGTTGCCCGTTGACGTAGTCGGGATGCCAATCTCGCGGGTACCGCCATGAAGCTACCCAAGCCGCCAATCACAACCAGCACCACGATATCTAGTTTTGAGTAAGCCTCGCCACTGCGAACTTGCATCAAAACGGCCACGCACAGCGCCAGCCCGCACACGCCTCCCACAGCGATGCGCAGCACGTATCCAACTCTCTGCCGCAAACGCTCCAGTTGGGGACGCGGTCGTTGGGCGGCGATTGTCTTTTCTGATTTCACCTGACTCACTCCAGCCAGCTTGCTCAACGAACGCCCCCATCAGGGATCGTCGGTCAGAACAACGTGTAAATGAACGGTGCCGCCCCCGTTGAACTGAGAATCACCAGCAATCCGATCAAGCCAAACGACAACAAGATTGGAATCATCCACCACTTTTTGTTTTCAACAATGAACTGCATAAACTCTTGCACGAGAGTCGGCGGACGCTCATCGCCCGCTTGTTCAAAATCGTTCTTCGTTTCACGATCAGCCATTTGCGTTAGTTCTTAGTTCTTAGTTCTTAGTTCTTAGTTCTTAGTGCTTAGTGCTTAGTGCTTGCGATCTAATAGCGACGGTAGTAGCTTGCGATGTCTTTAGGCTCAAGTTTAGTTTGCCAATAGGACTCGGCTGAACGGTCTATTCTAAGCTGCAAGCCGTCGCGTCGTGCGATTCGAAACAGGAGACTGATTGGCAAAAAGATCCCAAAATAAATCAGCAGCATCGCCAATTCGCCAACGATCATACCGACCGGTGCCGCCAGCAAGATCAGTCCCACAAAGAGCGGGCGAACCCATTGCGGCCGAAACCAAGCGAGGCCAGCAATCACCGCAGCACAGCCCAATTGCAGGACGAGCCCATTGAAGCTCGCTCCCCACAGCCAACCAACCAGCGGCAATACGATCAGGCACAGCCCGCCGAACTGGCGAAGTTGCTTTGGTGTGGGCGACCAATTGATCTCAATTAAGCTCATCGGGGCTCACTTTCGCTCATACATCCAAGCTCAAAACGGCTTGCACGGCAAGGCAACGCAGTGCACATTCTTGCAACCAAGTGTAACTGGTTTCCTCATCAACTGGGCTGACCATAGGCAGGCTGCTGAAAAAGTAACCCGAAGCGTTAGATTGATGTTGTGCTATTGGTTGCTTTGATGCGATCCGAACGAAGTTTTGCTCGGATTTTCACAACCCGAAGCGTTAGTGAGGGACCTTTTTGCATCGTCAAGTCGACGCCGTAACTCGTACCCTCGCTAACGCTTCGGGTTGCGAAAGCCCAGAATGCGCAACATCAGAACTGACGCATCGGGTTACTGTTCAATCCCGTTTCCCGCAAAACCATCTAACAACGAAAAAAGCTGGCTCTTGTTGAAGGAGCCAGCCTTTCGAGTTTTCAGGTCTTTTTCGCTGCGACGTTGCTGTTCGCCGAACTTAGAACATCCATTCGCCTGCTAGCGTGAACCCTTGGTAGAGTGCTTCGCCGTCGGTGTTGATGAATGGTACTCGGTTCGCAGTGAACGCTCCTCCGCCGATCGCATTGCTCAGGTCACGAGTGTTGAAGTTCTCTTGAGCCAGGGCTACGTTGTCGACATACAACACGTTATAGCTTGCTCGGAAGGACCATGAGTAAGTCAGGCGGTACACAGTCGATGCAGTGAATTCTGTAACGTACGCTGTTTTGCCGTCTGAGAGAATCTCAGTTCCAGATGGAATCGAGTTCGATCTGACCAGGGTATCTGTTTGAGCATTGTTGCCGTAGATACCACCCTTGCCTTCAACACCAGCCATCAAACCTGGAACCAGATTGAGCCACATGTTACCACCGAGTTGGAAACCGGTCAGTTGGTTGCGTGTTTGAGTGTCGTAGTTGAAGAAGCGGAGTTGATTGAATTGGAACGCGTTGTTGCGGCTGCCCGTGGCTGCGAATCCAAAACGTTCATCTAGATCCAAGTGGCGGACACCGGCTAACCAACCGCCTTGCATCCACGATGCTGGCGGTACGAACTGGCGACGGAAGTTGATTTCACCGCTGTGCAACTCTGAGGTGAGGCTGACCGTGTGAATAAACGATCGGTCCGTATCATCAAAGCCGCCCACTGGATCTGTGCCGTAGAGACTGAATACCGAGAACAGGTCAGGCGCCGCCAAGTTTTGAACTGTTCTAGTATCACTCCACTTGTTCAGACCGAAGTAACGAACTTCCACATTCGCACCTGGGCCTGTTTGCACATTCGCAATCGCTTCCAAACCAAATCGTAGATCTTTGGCATCCACATCAGTGCTGAACAGGACTGGCACACCCGCCTGGCCAAGGGTACTGATGAGCGTAGTTTGCCCGAACGCGCCAGTCACAATGTCCTGAGCCCCGTTCTGGAAACTACCCACATTGCTTGTTCGCGATAAGGCTATCGTGCCCACGCTTAGGTCAAACCAGCGTTGACTGCCTCGACCACCTTCGCTGTACGGTGCCAAAGCACCGAGCAGTCCCATGAAGCGGCCATTGCCAATGCAACCGTTGCCAGCGCCACAGAAGAAGCAATTGCTTCCACCGCACACCGAGCAACCATCGCCTAGCATTCCTCCTCCACCGAGGATTCCGCCTCCCATCGAATCGCAAGAGGCCCCGCTATCGCGGTAACCACCTTGCTCCATCACTACATCCATCGGCGGCGGCCCTTGCATCGCTAGATGCATTGGCATGTCACCACCTGGGCTTGTTCCCATGCTGCCTGGATTTAGCATCTCGTAGCCTGGCGCGGCTCCCTGCATGTAGGAAGCTGGCCGCACGGGCGTCTTGCTTTTCAGCGATTGTCCCGCTGGCTTGCTCGGAACTCCCAATTGGCCGTGAACTCTGCCAGCACTTACAAGGAGAGCTAGCCCCACAGTCAGCCAGTGCAATTTACCACTGAGCATTCTCATTGATTCCTCTCCAGCGGCTCGTCAGTCCGTGTGTCAGCGATGCCAGCGGCGATCGATGGCAAAGTTGCCACATGGACCGCGCAAGGCATACAGTCGGTAAGACCCGTAAACTCGTTACAGACGTGCTTATCGGCAGCTATTGGCCGAAAAGTTTGACCGAAGCGGAATAATCCGCACGATCGTTCCAAGTAACACGCAAAAAACGCCCCCAAATGTCAAGACAGGAATTCCAGGCTTACTTTAACGCCCCCAAACAAGCCTTTGCAAGCAAACGGGATTAGGGCTAGAGGACTGCGGATAGTGATTTCAAAGTCCGCCGGTTGCTGAAAACAAACCGCTGCCCCTCGAGAGTTATTTCCAGCTAGCATTCCTCCCGAGTTTTCACTGTCCGGTCGCACCGCTAAACACTTACTCTTTTAGATTCACAGCCAAATGCTGATACGTCATGCCATAAATGGTATGCGCGAGCGCTGGATCGTAGCGATGACCTTCGTCGCGCATAAACGCATGCTCGCCGTTGAATTCATGCCACGTAAAACTTCTTCCAGCAGCCGTAAGTGCATCGTAGATCAACCGACGACCTTCAACCGGAATGTGCGGATCCTGCCGGCCCCAGACCATCATCAATTCACCGCTGATCTCAGGAATTCTTGCTAGCGTATCATCGCTCAGCCCTTTGCCTAAACTACCTTTGTGAATGTCGGTGGCATAGAAACAAACGCAAGCTCCGATTTCGGGATTCATGGCCGCGCGAAAAGCCAAATGACCACCCAAGCAGATCCCCAGTGTCCCTATGCGACCTGTGCAACCTTCATCTTGCATCAAGTAATCGATCACCGCGCGAGAATCTGCATCGTAACTTCGAAGTTCTTTGGTGACCTTGAGTTCATTGCCGCGATCAGTGCCGGCTTTGTCATACGCAAAGACTTCGCCCGGTTCAGTGAACTCGTGATAGACGTCCGGCACCGCGACCAGAAAACCCTGCCCCGCCAACATGGCTGCGGTGCGCGCAATTGGACCAGTCATTTGGTAAATCTCAGAGTACAAGATCACGGCTGGATACTTCGCAGCGCTCGCCTGCGTTGCCTTCGGAAGCGGCCGGAACAGATGCGTTCGCATGGGACCGTACGCGGTGCTAATGTCAACAAATGTTGTGGGTTGGATTCGCATCTGGGGCTTTCAAGTTGAAAGGTAAAACGCTTTGTCGATTGTTGGCAGCAGAAGCCGTCAAGCGTTTCTCGATTATTCGGTAGCGGAAGCCGTCAAGGCTTTCGAGGGCCACTGCAGCAACTCCCGAAATGCTTGACGCATTCCGCTACCCCCAAATCAAATTGTGCTGGAGCACTAGTGCCTCAACACAATTTGATTTTGGGGTGACTGTTTTATTGTCGCACGATTGTCCCAATCGTAGCTGCCACAATTGAGACAATTGTGCGACACTCAACCCCAAAATCTAATTGTGCTGGAGCACTAGTCAGGCGATTCGGGGCGCAGAGTGCTTGCACGTTTCAAGGCGAGTTTACCAAACTTGTCGCGAATCTCATCGGTGGCTTTGTCGATGCGTTTTGATCGCTCGCTATCTGCTTGATCAAACAAGCTCAACTGAATCGGTCGATTGAAACTGAGTTTGTCGACCCCCATGCCGATCAGTCGAATACCCCGATTGAAACTCAGTTGGCTTTGCGAAAACAGTTCCGAAGCAAGTCGCGCGAGCGTATCGGTCGCGTTAGTGGGCTCGTCCAGAGTGCGGCTGCGAGTAATGGTCTCAAAATTCGAATAGCGAATCTTCAAGTGAACGGTGCGTCCCACCAGCTTATGCCGACGCAGGCGCCTGGCGACTTGATCGGTCAAGTCCAGCAACCATGCGCGCAGCGCCTCGGGATCGGTCAGGTCTTGATGAAAAGTGGTTTCATGCGAAATGGACTTGGCGTCGCGATCGGGCACTACGGCGCGTGTATCGAGGCCTCGTGACAGCCGCCAGAAATGATCGCTGTTGATTCCAAATGCGGACTTAAGGACTTCCAGGGAAAGCTGCCGTAGATGAGCGATCGTATGGACGCCATAGGATTCGAGTTTCTTTTGAGTTTGCGCCCCAACACCCCAAACACGCGAGACTGGCAGCGGGTCAAGAAATGCTTGAATGCCTTCAGGATCGACCACCACCAGGCCGTTAGGTTTCTCCAGATCGCTGGCCACTTTCGCTAAGAACTTGTTGGGAGCCACCCCAGCGGACGCGGTCAAACCAACTTCGGTAGCGATCCGAGACTTGATCTGCTTCGCGATGGTCACTGCATCCCCAAACAACCTTCGACTACCGGTGACGTCAAGAAAGGCTTCGTCCAGTGAAAGCGGTTCGACCAAGTCGGTATAGCTGTGAAAGATATCGCGAATCTGCTTTGAGATCGCAGCGTAATAGTCCATGCGAGGCCGAATTAGGACCGCATGTGGGCACAAACGCACGGCCTGTGATGTGGGCATGGCGCTGTGAACCCCGAACTTGCGAGCGATGTAGTTGGCTGTCGAAACGACACCGCGTCCTGTGGGTGAACCGCCGATCACTACGGGTTTATCAGCCAACTGTGGATTGTCGCGAATCTCAACCGAAGCGTAGTAAGCGTCCATATCGATGTGGATAATCATCAGCCATCCTACGAGGCTAGGTCACCACGCTGGATGGTTTGTCGCGATCGCCTACATCGGCGATGCTGGCTCGCATACGAGTGTCCGCGTCCACGTTTTTGAGTCGATAGTAGTCCATGATCGTCAGGGAGCCCGAGGCAAATGCTTCAGCCATCGCGCGGGGCACATCAGCTTCGGCTTCAACCAATTTCGCTTTGCTCTGTTCGATGTTGGCAACCATTTCTTGTTCAGCAGCCACTGCAGCCGCGCGACGACTTTCGGCACGAGCTCTCGCAACTCGCATGTCGGCTTCAGCGCGGTCAGCTTGCAATCGCGCGCCGATGTTTTCACCCACATCGATATCCGCGATGTCAATGGAGACGATTTCAAAAGCCGTCTGTGCGTCGAGTCGTTTGGCCAGCACGGCTTTAGAGATCATTTCGGGGTGTTCGAGTACCACGCGATGTTCTTCGGCGGAACCAATTGCACTTACGATCCCCTCACCCACGCGCGCGATGATCGTCTCTTCACCGGCTCCACCAATCAACTGCGCGAGATTGGCGCGCACCGTTACACGGGCCTTTACTTTCAACTGAATACCATTCTTCGCCACCGCATCCAACGATGTACGAGCCGCACCACGTGGTGGGCAATCGATCACCTTGGGATAAACACTCGTCTGGACCGCTTCCAGCACATCCCGGCCAGCAAGGTCGATCGCGGTTGCTTCGCGGAAACCGAGCGTAATCGTCTTCGACTTGCGAGCTGCAATAAGTGCACGGATTACCTGAGGGACATTACCACCGGCCAAGTAGTGGGCTTCGAGCGCTTGGCTGCTAACTTCTTCGTCGCCCAATCCAGCTTGAACCGCCATAATCTTGGAGCGCACGATCGAGCGTGCATCCACGCGCCGGAACCACATGCCAACCAAGTCGAACAGTCCGATCCCAGCACCCGTTGTAAATGACTGTGCCCAAAGCCAGAAGAAATTCGCCAGCACCGCGAATAGTCCGATCAAGCCGATCAGAATGGCTGTCGCAATCACAATCATGATGATTGCGCGAGTGTCGTTTTCGCCTTGAGCAAGAACAGCTTGTGCAAGTATAGACAGGGTATTCATCGTAGGTGGCTCATCGCTTGATGGTTTGAGAGCGGGTTTTTGCCCATTTAGTCTACCCTCAATTGGGTTAGGATGAAATGCGGCGGCTGCCGGAACCTGGCCACATTAGATTTCTGGGTAGCGGAAGGCACGCATTGCGAGTGTTCTCGTATCGGAATGCGTTGAGGGCTTCTCGATCATTGGGTACCGGAAGTCGTCAAGGCTTTCGAGGGCCACCGCACTACTTTCGAATGCTTGAAGGGTTAGCGGCGGTTACCAGAGCAAAAACCGGGGCTAACGCCCATCGGTTAATCCCGCAGATTTACTGATTTACTCTGCGGATCGTTCGGTTGCTCACTAATCTTCAAACGCGGTGACGAATGGCGACGAGGGCTGAGGTTATTAGCAGCCTACGCTTCGCCGAGTCGCAACATCCCGCCGGCTGGTCCTCGAAATACTTGACGCATTCCGCTACGAGAACACTCGAAATGCGTGCGGTGTGACAATTCGTGAGCCAAAACTTCCTAATGAGAAACCGGCGAAAAACGCTGTCCCATTTGGTACCCAAAAGTTTTGGCAACGAAGGTGCATTGATGAAAAGTAGAAAGAAACAAAATCGGTCGTGGCGCTTCGAGCGACTCGAGAATCGACAACTATTGGCTGTGGATGTGCAAGTCCTAAGCGGTGATCTGGTCGTTAGCGGTGATGCTAGCGGCGCGGTCAACATCACCGCTCAGGCCGATGGCAGCTACGTTGTTACCGAAGGTGAGACGACCGTTGGGACCTACACCGGCGTTACGGACGACATCAAGGTAACTCTAGATCCCGACAAGTCTTCGGACAATGATGCCGTTACGATTGACCTTGGTGGCAAGTCGGTCGATAGCGTGACGGTGAGTCTAGGTAATGGCGACAATTCACTAACAGTCAAAAATGGAACTGCAAACGGCCTGATCTTTCAGGCTGCTGAAGGAGACGATTCCCTAACGATCGACGCAACAGCCACGATCAACAAAAACGTCGATGTGTTTTTTGGCAGTGGCGACAATTCACTGACATTGAGTGGCAAGGTTGGGCGCGGACTGAATGTCCGGGCAGGGTCTGGCGATGATGCCATTACACTTGCTGCCGGATCAAATGTCGGAAGAGATGTGAACTTAAATCTTGGAAACGGAGATAACTCGCTGTCAGCCGCCGGTTCGATCGGTCGATCGCTGAGCGTAAACGCTGGCGTTGGCGATGATCTGATTGAATTGCTCGCAACGAGTGCAATCGGTCGAGGTGTTTCCATCAACGCTGGCGGTGGCGACAACACTCTAAATTCAAGCGCTGACATCACAGGGCGATTGAGTTACACCGGCTTGGGTGGGAATGACACCGTCACACTTGGCACCGAAGGAGCCTTGAATGGCAGCGTCGATATGAAGCTTGGCGGCGGCACCAATGCATTCACCCTGAACGCGAATGTCGAGGGCAACTTGAATGTCGTCAGTGCCAACGCCGACGATGTCTTGACGGTGGCAGACACAGCGACGGTTAGCGGCACAACCAATCTCGGAGCTGGCGAACAGCGGCGGCAACGGGGCGGCCACTTTGCTGGCGTGATGGCGATGCTCTTTGGCCGCTGATAGGCAGGTTCTGCTGGTATTTGGTGTGACGGGTTTTGGTGAGTCGCTCCTGCCGGGTGCGACTTGGTTTGGTAAGTCGCTCCTGCCAGGAGCGACTTGGTTTGGTGGGTCGCTCCTGCCGGGTGCGACTTGGTTTGGTGGGTCGCTCCTGCCGGGAGCGACTTGGTTTGGTGGGTCGCTCCTGCCGGGTGCGACTTGGTTTGGTGGGTCGCTCCTGCCGGGAGCGACCGTGCGCTAAGTCCGATCTAGCAGAATCAACTGACCTTGGCCAACCACAAATCTCACAGTAACCACGAATGAAATGCACCAAGTAAAGCCAGCGCCTCCAGACTCAAGTCGCATCCGGCAGAGGCGCCCCACCTGATTCCTCCGAGAAAAAAACAACGCCGTAAGTCAAACAGACTTACGGCGTTGGCATTAATTTTCACTTGCGTAAACTGCGAACGCTTGACTTTTGGGAATCCTTGTTTTTTGACCCCCAAAAGTGCAGTTTGCCTTTGCCCTGCTGGACTCACCCCGCTGGACTAAGCCTGACGCGGAACTAGTGCGATCGCGTTAGAATCCGCCGTTGTTTTGGCCGCCAGCTTTAGCTGCAGCCCCGATAGCCCGGAGGACACCTTCATCGATCGACAAGCGATACACGACACCGCGTGGAATAACGTTGGCATTCACGAGCACTTTGTCTTTGCCTGCGTAATCCTTGATCGCTTCGAGAACGAT
Source organism: Pirellulaceae bacterium (assembly GCA_033761895.1). Classification (GTDB taxonomy): domain Bacteria; phylum Planctomycetota; class Planctomycetia; order Pirellulales; family Pirellulaceae; genus Aureliella. The sequence continues at coordinate 10,316 of JANRMD010000060.1, forward strand.
ATCCAACATTGAGTTTGGCGAAACCGACTGTGCATACTCGACGATTTGCCCCACTTCGACAACGCCCTCAAGCGGAGTTGCGCCGACGGAAGGTGCCTTCTTCATACCGTCGATGGCAGCCTTGAGCGAAGCGTCTCCAGCGGCATCTAGAGACAGTGCAAAGGCCTTGTCGCCAGTACCAATGGTGAGCTTGACGCTGTCACCGAAGATCTTTTGCACGGCGCGATCACTGCTTTGAATCGGAACTGAGGTGCGATGCAGTGTCATCCCGCCATAAGTTTCGTAGGCGAAATCGAACTTCGGCACTTCGGAGATACCGCTTAGATCCTTGACGGCGTCTTGCACAGCTTGAGCGAGTGCTTTGCCGTCTGCAATACGACCACCAACCAGAACTTTCAATGCATCGCCACTAACGCTAGCCGAGAGTGAGCCATCAAGCGTTCCTTCGTCGATGGTTTGCTCAAGCAACTTGCCGAGCTTCTTGATGAGCTTAACCAGCGCTTCGCTCGCTTGAGCGTTGTTGATCTCGTCGCCGATACGGTCTTCGATTTGTTGCAGAGAGGTGTTCAAGCTGTTCTTGATTACAGCCTTGTCGTCATCAGCGACGGTTGAGGTGCTGCGGAACGAAACGGCTGGTGCTGGCAATTTGAAGGCTGAGAAAGCAGTCTTCATATTCTTAGCCGCATCGGCTTGGGTGGCCAATTTGCTGCCAGCTACGAATTGAGCAGCACCGTCCATGAATGTCTTCTGACCTTCCACGTCGATGGCCCAACCGAAAATCAATTGCTCGGTGTTGCGGATCGATTGCTCCATTTGCTCCATCGATGCTTCACCTAGTTCGCGAGCCTTGTTAATCTCTTCTTCAGTACGATCGCCTTGCTCAGCCATACCGCGCTCGAAGCCGCCGCGAATCTGCTCGACCATCATGTCAACCATCTCGGTCGGCAGCGCTTGCAAGTTCACTTTCACGGCCAGGTCATACTTCTTCGGCAAATCGCCAAGGGCAGCGGATGGATCTGCGACGACTTTGTCGAGAGCTTCCTCGGTTTGCGAAATGTACAACCAACCGCTGGCTTCTTTAACGAAAATCGCATTAGCGCCGGCTGAAATTTCAAACAGGCCATCGCCGAGGTCGTCAGGTTCTACACCGATTGCAGCGAGTGAATCGAAGAACGCACCACGATCCGATACTGGCAGGAAGCCAACTGGAACTGGTGTTTCGCCGTCCATGGTGACCGACAGACCGAGTGGCCGAGTGCGATCAAGGCCTTGTGTGTACTGGTTGGCCATGACTGTTACCAAACCACCAACTTCTGGAACGTTGCAGGCTCGTAACATATAAGTCGCATCGCCGAGCAAGCGATCGAGATTGGTGATCGACAGCATCGCAACGGGTCCACCCGCTTTGGCTGCGGCCCCTGCTTGCTTGGTGGTGGCTGTGGCTTTGTCCTGTGCAAAGACCGCAGAGCCGACAACTCCAAAAGCCAGTGCAAGTCCGGCAAGTACTGCCGATAGATTAGGGAATCGCCGCATGTGTTTCTCCTGAATGGATAGTCAAAGTAATTCGAGTGCAAACTGCTGCGCAGGCTCACGTAGCTCGATATTTCTATAAGGAAGCGGTTTTAGCGTACCACTTTAAACGCTACCAGCCGAAAACTGCGGGCTTTCGCCGCTTGGTCGAACAGAAAAGCCGCGTTCAACCAGACAATAAGTTAACCCGCAATCAGATAACCCACACTAAGCTAACCCGTAGTGCAACGCGTGAATAGCTGGGCACGCGCCACCTTTATCAACTCCAGCGTATTCGCCTAACCGGCTTCATTATTGCCGTCATTCAACCCCGAATCGTGGAAAACTTAGCATTTTCGGCATTAGTACTAACCCGAATGCGTTTGCGAGGGGAGCCCGCACTGCAGGTTTGTGTTTACTTAGGTTCGTCCAACCTTAGCTGCTACCGGGCGGCTGGTTTCCGGGCGAATCGGAATGCCTTTCAACCCCGAGTTTCAGAATCATACCCACCGCGAACGCTCGAACGTTTCGGGTTGGTAGATTGCCAACACTTACTCGCAGCAAATTGGCACTCAGCTTGTGCCAGTGACTCAAAAGAGGCCCACCACGCTCGGTTGGGCGCAGAATTATGCCGAAAACGAGACGAACTGAGATCTTAACGTTCGCGGAAAATGATGCGACCGCGAGTCAAATCGTAAGGGGACAACTCAACGCGAACCTTGTCACCGGGAACAATCCGAATGAAGTTCTTACGCATCCTTCCAGCCACGTGGGCTAGGACTTCTGAGCCAGTATCTAGCTGAACTTTGAAGCGGGTATTCGCCAACGCCTGGGTCACGGTACCTTCAACTTCAAACGCTTCTTCTTTTTTCGCCATAAATGTTCCTGTGTTTTGGGCAAACCGGTGTAAACTTGTACGCTCGCGAGGACCCTATATTAATCGCAATCTCGCCGCCAACAGCCGCTAATTGGAACATAGTTATACGTGATGACGAGCCCCCACGTCCAGGAAGTTATAGCCAGTGGAGCAAAAACTGGCCAAGATCGATTCGTTTTCGCCGTCTGCCAACAGGGGGCCGAACGCCCGTTGAAGGAGCGGTTCACTGGACCTGGAGCGCCTCTGCGGCTCGCTTTTTCACGTCCTGGCCTAGCGACTTTCAAAACTAACGTCGATCAAACCTCGCCGCTTTCCCACAGCTGGCTGGCTCGAGTCGCCGGAGAGGGGCTGGGAAATGTTCGCGGGAAATTAGCTGAAGAAATGGTTTCTCAGACGCTCGCGCTGGCCGCGGGAGACTTCCAAGCGGTCCATATTTTCGAGCGCGATCACGCTCTTCCAGGTACTCGCGGCTTCGAACCGGGCCGATCGGAGCTGACAGAAGCCGTCGGGAAGATTTTCGCCGACAGCTATCGAAACGCCGGAAATCGCGTCCCGCTGATCAACTCTGCCTGCTCTATTGGCAGTAAAGTGCTCGACGTCATCCTCGTCGAACCCGACCAATGGCTGATCGGCACGCATACCGCAACTGAGATTCAACATTGCTGGCCAGGTGGCGTTTATCCAGTTGTCGCACCGGACGAAATGGTCAGCCGCGCGTACTTGAAGATCGCTGAAGCGGTTGCCTGGAGTCAATTGCCGATGCAACCCGGTGACCGAGTCGTCGAAATCGGCAGTGCGCCCGGCGGCTCGTGCCAACGTTTGCTTGACGTGGGGCTGGAAGTTACCGGCGTCGATCCAGCCGAAATGGACGAACTGCTTTTGAATCACCCTCGTTTTGAACACTGGCGCAGCAAAGCGGCCGGGATGAAACGCAAGATGTACAGCAAGTTCAAATGGCTGACCGCAGATGCCAACGTCGCGCCAAACTATACATTGGAAGTCGTTGAAGACATCGTTAACTATCCGACCAGTCGCTTTCAAGGTCTGCTGTTAACGTTGAAGCTCTCGTCGTATGAGCTGATTGATCAGGTCGACGCAGCTGCTGAGCAAATTCGTTCTTGGGGATTTTCTAAAGTAAAAATCCGGCAGCTCGCCTCCAACCGCCGCGAATGCTGCATCGCCGCCCAGCGATAGTGGAGACTAGTTTTCCCCTCCAACGAAATCATGCAGCTCTACTACACCGACCACTTCGAATTGCCGTTACCTACTGGGCATCGCTTTCCGATGGCCAAGTACCGGATGCTGCGGGACAGAGTTGTTGCAGATCCTGTTCATGCAAACGACGTGCTGCTGGTTCCGCTAGCGGCCAGTCTCGAGCAGTTATCATTGGCGCACGATGCTGAGTATGTTCGCCGAGTCGTCGAAGGCGAGTTGTCACAGGCTGAGATCAAACGCATCGGATTTCCCTGGACAGAGGCCATGGTCGAACGCTCGCGGCGAAGTAGTGGCGCGACTCTGGCCGCAGCGCGGTCTGCATTGCAAGAGGGTGTTTCAGTCAACATGGCCGGTGGAACACATCATGCAATGCGCGATGCAGGTGAAGGGTTCTGTGTATTCAATGACGCAGCCGTCACCATACGCACTTTACAAGCGGAAGGACGGATCCGCCGTGCTCTCGTAGTCGACTGCGATGTGCATCAAGGCAATGGAACAGCGCATATCCTTGGCGGCGAACACAGTGTGTTCACTTTTTCCATCCATGGCGAAAAGAACTTTCCAGTGCGCAAGTTTCCCAGCCACTTGGATATCGATCTCCCCGATGGCACCGAAGATCAAGCCTACCTACTTGAACTCGAGAGGGGCTTGCAGATCTGCGCGGATCACGGCCCCTACGACCTCGCAATTTACTTAGCAGGCGCCGACCCTTACCTCGACGATCGCTTGGGAAGACTCAAGTTAACCAAAGCTGGCTTGGCACGACGCGATCAAGTCGTTTTGGATTTTGCCAAACGGCTTGGCATTCCAATGGCTATCGCTATGGCTGGCGGTTACGCGCGGCAGCTTGAAGATATCGTCGACATCCACGCACAGACTTTAAGGTTAGCAAGCCAGTTGTACAGCGGCTGACCGAGCCTCGCATCCACCCTTTGATGTTGCGATATTGGTTGGTTTGAAGCGATCCGGACGACGTTTTGCTTGGTTTTTCATAACCCGAAGCGTTAGCGAGGAACCATTCTGTACCGTCATGCCGACCCAGCAACTCGGTCCCTCACTAACGCTTCGGGTTGCGAAAGCCCGAAACGTGCAACATCAAGACTCACGCTTCGGGTTGCGAAAGCAGACACGCACAACATCAAAACATCCGCCGCGGCGTATCACACTCGCGTTAAGACTCAGTCACGCCTCACCAACTCAATTAGATTGCAGACAGCTAGATTGCAGACGGCTGGGGCTATTACGCAGCTCCCAGTAAGCAAGCTGTCTCAAGACGATATTTATTTAATTGAAGCAACTCCATAAAGCTTGATTTAACTTCGTGGCCATTCTAGACTCAGCCCGACATCTGATTCCTGCCCAAGGACTAACTCATGAATGACAGGCGTTGTCCCACAATTCCTTTCGCTTTAGGCTAATCACCGCATCGGCAGCTCTAGGTAAATCCGAACAACACACTTATGAGTCGTCGCGATTTGGTTTCAGGATGTACGGGAACGAAGAGAGTCGCCAAACATTCAACATTGCGCCCTGGATCCAGAGCGTATCGATCTCACAAAATGGCACACCGCTGTGGGGAACAAGTTCGGGCGGCGTTCCTGGATTCGTAAGCATCCGAGAAGGCGAGTCGCGCGAAGCAAAGCTGAACGAAAGCTCCAAGGAGTCCTACGAACTGTTCAAGCCGCTCACCTTTTCAGAACGTGTCATTGCACCGAAGTATCGCAACGGCGTTAGTACTAGCACAATCACGCCGACGGGTTTAGTAGACAATCCTGTAAAGAGAATGGATATTCTTTGGCTCCAAGCGCAAATGCTGGACAGATCGAATTAATTTCCGTTTTCGAGACGGCAACTGTTGCTTGTGTCGTTTCATTCTGATAACTTTTTCAAAGAATGCCGGGAAGGGATTCTGGTCGCAGCGCGTCATGAGTTGAGGCATCGTCTCAAACTTAATTTATTGAACGTAATTGACTTAATACCTTGGCCGCACTGCTGCTGTGTAGGAGTAAGCGAGAAACGCCCCAAACATAGGCTGCGAAACCATGTCGAACTCCGACACTTCAAGCCGGCTTCAAGCTCCTGCGGTGATTATGCTGCTACTGGCCTGTCTTTCGACAGTCATTCCAGTGACATTAATGAACCGCTTTGCAGATCTCAAGGACAAGGATCAGCTCGAGGATTTGAAAGGTGTTTCGCCGTCGGATATTCCGACCCACGCGGGTCTGCGGAGTGTACACGCGGGGTTGTGGAGCGATCCATTTGAGGGCCTTGGCACTTCTCAAGCCTCCCCAAAAACGGACGACGCCCCAAAAACGGACGAGGCCGTAGGTAAGAATGACAAGTACAGCGAATTGTTGCATCGATTCGCAAAGCTGCACGTGGTGGCCGTCATTGTTCCAGGTGAAAACACCGCAACCGATATCGAGGATAGAACAAACTATCGCCATGCCGTTGAACAGGCTTTGGCAAATGAAGGTTACTCCATGGAGTTCCCGGGCCGCATGAGCTTCGCACAGGTGACCTGGACGTTAGAAAAAAATGAAACTCACCTGAGTCACCGTTCTGATGTCCCATTAAAGCTTTACCGTAGAGAATCAAACTCAGAACCAAAACAGAAGCCTGACGCAAAGCCTGAGCCACCGGAAGGGTTGCTGGTTTGTTGGATCGACCGACGTTTTTTGGGGGACAAACCTCTTGAGTCGTTAGACAAAGTGCTGCGGCAGATTGATGGTCGCTCCACCCGCAAAACAACCGTCGTTGGCCCCATGTACTCTTCTGAATTGACGACCATGGCTGAAGAGGCAGTGGCTTTCGAAGCCGGTCAGGTGACTTTGACCAACTGGGCTGAATGGTCGATCGTATCCCCAGCAGCAACCAACAAGGAGGCTCAAGACCTCGCCGAAGAATACTTAACTTCATGTGGCTTTCATTCGACGATAGGTACTGACGATCGCATAGCAGAAAAGCTAGTTCAAGAGATAGCTGCTCGTCGACTCCACCTTGGAAAGGTCGTGATCTTTTGTGAGGCAGGTGCTACCAGCCCTGGGGGCTTGAAGGCTAGCTTGGAAACTCTTCTGAAAGGAGCGCCCCTCAAGGGCGCTATCAAGTCGCCCATTGCCAGTAGCCCCTGTAAATCTGAACAAATTCGTAGTTTTGAATATCTTCGCGGTATCGGCAGTGTGAAAAGAGATGGCTCCACTCGTGTCGACGACTATTTTCTACGTAAGTTAGATTCGGTCGTTACCGATGAGCAAGAACTATCGCCTTCATCGGTCTCCGCAGTGATTGTTTTAGGCGATGAGGTTCATGACAAGGTTAAGCTCACTGAAATTGCTAAGGCGTCGTTTCCCAACGCTACTTGCTTGACCCACGACCTGAGTTACCTTTACTCGACACCCGGGAATATTGCGTTTTGCCGAGGCTTGCTCGTGGCCTCACACGGCGGACTTTCCGTGAAGAATGTTCCCGCCCAAGTTGAGCTAGAGGACCAGCAACCACAGGAGAATGTAAAGGAAACGATTGAATTTCGGGATGTTTACCAGCGCTCCTTTTACCAAGCGATGACCTATGCACTAAACGTTAGCAAAAGCGAGAACAAGGAAGACTCCGAGACGACCATCTTTGAAATCGGTTTGCAGCACCCGATCAAAATCGAACCTGGGTCCACCAAAGTCAGGTGGTGGAACTTGATCATGTTCACCACATCGGGTACCGCCGCCCTGCTGATTTGTCTGTTCTCTATGGACTATCTGCAGGCTGATCGACTTCGCAACCTCAAGGAGAGACTAAATGCGCTGCTGCGTGCTGATGAAACGGGCTTGGTGGCATTTACCCTTGTCGAAACGAATATGAGCCTGATGGTTGTTGGAGTTGTCGTCTATCAACAGCTGCGCATGCACACATCCACGTTCGCGAATGTCATGCAGGTCTTGGCAGCGCTAACAGCTCTATGCGTTGTCGTAAGAATCGGCTATGCACTCTTGCGTAACAACACACAGGTGTTTGGATCCAGGTTCGCTGTCAACAGCCCTACGCGGCTCAGGATGATCGACTACCTGCTGACGATTTGGCTTGTAGCGTTCATTAGTATCTTCGTGATTCTGGAGATTTTTGATAAAGAGGGACTTCAGCTTGAGCCTCTGGACGCGTTTAGTGGAATTAGTGTTTGGCCTAGCATCGCGGCCTTCGCGGTTGTTATTGCACTATCTCTCTATTGGCTGCGGAAGTTTGGGCAAGGCCAACTCGCGTGGCAGATGAAGGGAGACGACTTGAGTTCGCTTTTTCCATCGCTGTCGCATCAAACGGAATCAGAGACAGGGCACACAGCGCCCCATCACATTTCTAAGCATCTTAGTATTCAAGAATTAAGTCGCGTAATCGCGGAACGCACAAATCACTTCTCGGAAAAGACTCCGGCCCTGGCATTTTCAGTGGACTCGCTGGCAAGATTTGTCGTTTTCAGCTTGCTGCTTTGTGTGTTCGGATGGCAATTCGATGACGCATACCGACATGGACTGTGGAGCCTTATTCCACTGCCTCCTGCTCGCGGCGCTTTGGCAATCAGCCTTGGCTTATTTCTAGGCACACTCTCTTTACTGCTATGCCTAAAGATGTCTGTCACTGCCTGGTACCAATTTTTCGTATTCCGTCGATTCGCAAGGTGCATTCGTGAGACATGGAAGCTGGTTCACGACGGGAAAATTGAACAGAAGCTTGATCAAGCGAATGCGGTCAAAGACCTTTATTGGGCCTGCGACTTTTTGCAGGCGGGTTCCTATTGGCTTGTCCGCAATGCGCTCTGGCACCCTTCGCTGGTGCTATTGCTGTTTGCAATATCTCGAATGCCCATGTTCGAGACTTGGCAAGTCAACTCAGAAACAGTGCTACTCGTTGCAGGTATTCCGGTAGTCCTCGGCTTGATTTCTTCCTTTCTAGTCCGAGCTGAATGCAGAAGAATGAGAGACATGAGTGGTCGGATACTTCTAGATTGGACGGTTGATCCAACCATCGTGTATGCTGCGAATTCACCCGCAGCAATATCGTACGCTGCATGGAACCGCGACGAAGCAATCAATGACGAACTCGTTAAGATCAAAGAATTTTCCAAGGACACCAAAGGCAAAATCGAGTCGATGAATCAGGGCGCATTTGTTTCGCTGTGGAACGATCCCGTAGTCGGAAGTATCTTGGCAATTGCGACCGCTATGGCCTCTGGCCCCGGTAAGGGAGTGCTGGATTTTCTGTTGAAGATGTTTGCCTAGCGCAATCCATCAGTTCACATGCCGGTCACACAGCGTCGCGAAAGGCTTCTGTGGGTTGTAGCTTGGCCGCACGCCAAGCTGGAAGCAAAGCACCTAAGACTCCGATAGTCAGCGCGAGCGCTACGCCTTCAATCAGTATCAAGGCGTCAACGCTAGGGCTGAGAATGCCTTTGGCCGCTGGAGCTTGGCTGAGTGCCCAAGTGCCGACAATGGCCAGTACCCCACCGAGCACACTGGCAATCAATGCGATCGCGCAGGATTCGGCGAGGATCATTGTGACTACGCGACGACGCGGCCAACCGATCGCACGCAAGATGCCAATCTCACGCGTCCGCTCCAAGACGCTGGTCATCATCGTGTTCAGCGTCCCGATCGCTCCAATGAAAATCGCAACCATCGACGTCATCCACGCCATCGCGCTGGACAACTGCATCCGCGTATCCGTCTTAACGAAGTCCTCCGTCGCCAAAGCCAATAGTTTTGGATCGAGCTGCTCGATAGCTTGAATCGTTTGCGAGGCTTGGTCCGATGAAATGGGGCGACGGAGAACTACGTTGATGTAAGTCACTTGACCGGCGCGATCGGTCAGAGTTTGCAACTGCGCAAGCGGCAAGATCATCGAGCCATTCTCCCAGGTGCTGGGACTCTCGAAGATGCCTGCAACGCGATACTTATCCTCAAACAGACTGACGGAATCACCAGGAGACAACTTCATTCGATCGGCCAAGTGAACGCCTAATAGCAGTGCTTTGGGTTCATCCGCAGGCAAAGCATCTCCAGCGGCCAATCGATAATCGCGCAGTAACCAGGAATCGGGCGAAATGCCCATCGATGGTACTCCGTACACCGCCTGCTCTTCGAAGGATAGCGTCTCCAGCAACACACCGGCGGCTCGTTCTACGTCGGCAAGGGCTTCAATCCGTGGCACAAACCCTAAGTCCACAGAGCTACTCAGGCGATCTGCGGAACCTTGTCGCGAGACAACGACATCAACCCCATGAGCCGAGTAAACTTCCGCGAACGACTTGGTAAATCCCCTCGCAATCCCCAACAGAGCCACCACGGCGCCAATCGCCGTCGATAACGCAGAGAGAGTTAGGATGGTCCGAAATCTACGGCGTGTCAGATTTTTGAGAATCAGTGACGTGAATCGCATTGGGGCAAGTGTTGGGGCAAGTGTTCTGGTGAAATACAGCGGACATTAACTGCGTGGGCGAACGTCCTGCGTTTGCTTTGTTGTA
>JANRMD010000061.1:0-6689 GCA_033761895.1 Pirellulaceae bacterium
GGGATGAAAGGCATGAAGGGGCGCTCTGAGTCTCGGCCAATATCTTCCTTGCTATGCGAGCAGTAGCTTCTTCTGATTGTGTTGTGAAAATTCAGACTCCAGATGATTCAGATTGGTAAGCCAAATAACGATTATTCTATTGACGTCGGGATAAGTCCCTGGTCCGTTGAAAGGTCAAGGTACCGCTTTTCTAAACGCAGGTCAATAAAATTCACTTTTCCGATGCGGTGTTCTGAGGGATCAGGAAATCCATTTATGGGGAAAGTGCTGTAATATAGTTACGCAAGCTTTCCGCATAATTCCAAACACCCGGTGTTTTGCAAAAGCGAGGTTTTCGCACTGTTTGGGCTTCATTTGCGTTCATCTAGCCTTCATTTTCGCAACGAACCAAAAACGAATTATACAGACAACTCCGCTAATAGAGGGGCAAGCGAATTTCTATCGATTAATCCCATTCGGTTTTCTGCATCCGGGAGTGAAGAAGTTGAAATGGAGTCCTGTCGAGAGCTTCGACGCCGCAGGGCAATCGAATGTTAATTGCTTGAAAAATTGGCGATAAGCTTTTCAATCGCCGAGTTATCCCATGCGCAACGCTTACGTTTGCCGCGGATCGAGTCTTTGATGGTAGTGTCACGTTGCAAAATGTTCAGCGCTAGTCGACGAAATACAGAAGAAATTTCTGGGCTGTTTCCGTTGCGGATTCGGCTGGCATCTTCGGAAAAAGTTACATCGAGAATGTAGTGCTGTTGATTTTCAACGCTCCAATGCTCGCGGATGCGCCGTGCGATATCGCGAACCTTAGGCTCCCGACTGCTGATAAATGTTTCGGTGGATTCTTCCAATTTGCCGTTCACTTCGCGAGTTCGGTGGATTGCGCCGATGGATTTGATACCCGCCCAGTTCGCAAACGCGGCTGAGTCTTTTGGTATTGGTTGAACGATGACTTCACGAGTTTCCACGCGTCCTCGATTGATCTCTTTATTGAAGCTGCGACGAACTTTGGGGTCGTCATTTTCCATCGCATTGATGATTGCATCGTGCAACGCATCTTGTAGCGTTGGTTGGTTTCCTTTAACCATTAAGATATAGTCCGCTTCCTTATCGATGATCGCCTTTGCAGTCTCGGTTTGGCAGTGCATTGCGTCGGCTGTCACCACTGCGCCTTTGAGATCTATGACGTCGATTAATTCTTGTACTGCTGGTATCTCGTTCGACTTGTCGTCAACCGACTTCAACCCGATGCACATACGCAGGCCGCAAACCCAGGCTGAAACCGAGTGCAAGGCCGATTTGCCTCGATATTTATCGTGCGATCCTCTCAACGTTTTCCCGTCGAAAGCAACTGTTTGACCATCCAAAGACTGACTGATGTCATTCGCCCAATTTTGCAACGACGCATAGAACTCGACGGTATCCAGCCTCGAGAAAACTAGGCCAAAGGTGTCGTGTGATGGTATCCCGTTATCGAATGGAAAGTACTTTCGCAGCCACGCAAGCTTTGCTTTGCCGTATCGCTCGACGTCCGCCCAGCCATCTGCGTCAGAAATGCAAGCGCAGAGCGTAACGAAGATCATTTCAATCAGTGGATAGTTATTACCACGATTGACGCGTGGATCGGTAACATTTTCAAAATGATTGTAAGTTTTACTAACAAATGAACTCGCCAAGGGTCGAACTCCGTCGCGGAAGGCTCTCGAAACTCCGTTGCCCCACATTGGGGCTTGATTCTTCGAAAGACTCAGCAATCATTGGACCATGTCGGTCGACATTCGATTACCCTGTTCGACGCCGCTAATGCCCCAAACCAACTTAATCGAGCAGCTCAGCGAAGCGACACAGCTTTCAGGTTAAAATCGCAGGCGACGAAGTTCCGCTCGGGGCATGGCCCCAAGCTACGTTGGCCCCAAGCTACGTTCAGAATTCGCCCGCGAATTTCAATTGACTTTTGTAAATCGTTGTTTTGCGACCCTCGAAAGCAGTAAGCTAAACCTGCGGTCGCATCCGGCAGAAGCGACCCACTCAAGCCCAGATCATTCTTCGATGACTCGCATGACTTGGTTGGGCTCTTTAAAGTCTAAGTTCTGGAGCTTACCTGACGGCCAGCGGATTTCGACTTCGCCCGAACTCTGCGATCCCAGTCCGAAGTGCAGCCGAGTTCCAAAGTGGCTTTGGTAGCTGCGTCCCAAATGCACAACCGCCATTTGGGACTGGCGAGGAGTTCGCACACGTACCACTGCGCCGGCGGCGTCGCGTGACGATTTCGTACCAACTAGTTCGAAAGCAATCCAATTCTGTGGTGGGCTGCGGTTCTCAATAAAGCTGGGAGCTGCGTCGGAGTTGACAACCACGATGTCGATCAATCCGTCGTTGTTCAAATCATCAAAACCCGCTCCGCGGCTGCTCTCGATCGGTTCGGCAGTGGCGCCCACCGCTGCGGAGACATCTTCGAAGATCCCTTTTCCATTATTCTCCATCACGAAGTTATGGACCTTCACCGAAGTTCGATCGTCAAGGTGTTGGATGTTATCCAGGAAGTGACCGCAGGCGACGTAGATATCTTTGTCAGCGTCGTTATCAAAATCGACGATGCCCAGTCCCCAGGTTACGTGCGGCAGCAGGCCTGATGCTATTTTGGCTCGATTGGTGGTGTCTTCAAACACACCCACTGCAACTTGCTGATAGAGGACGGGCATTTCATCTTGATAAGTTGTGGTGAAGATATCCAGCAGCCCATCGTTGTTGACGTCGCCGCAGTCGATCCCCATGTTGCCATTGGGTCGAGCTAAGCGATCCAGTGCCACACCAGCGATCAGCGCGTCTTCGGTAAACTTGCCAGTCCCATCGTTGAAAAACAGGAAGTTAGGGAAACTGTCATTCGCAACCAAGATATCAGCTGCTCCGTTACCATCGAAATCAGCTGAGATGACACCCATGCCGGGCGCTGGCTTGACGCGAATCCCACTCGTTGCTGAAACATCGGTGAACGTTCCGTTGCCAGCGTTATGAAAGAGGAGATCGTCGGCTGGTGGAAAATCATGAGGCCCCGGGTGGTACTGGTAGTCGCCAATCCTCTGCTGAAAATGCTTGTCGAACGTAAAGTATTGATAATTGGCGCAGTAGATGTCCAGGTTTCCGTCGTTGTCGATATCCAGCATGCACACTCCGGCTCCGAAGCGTTTGCCATCATCCAGTCCACATGCGGCGGCGGCCTCAGAAAAAGTTCCGTCACCATTATTGAAGTAGAAAACATCCTGTTCAAAGTTGGATACATAGAGATCGGGGTCGCCATCGTTGTCGACATCGCCTGCAGCCACTCCCAGCCCGTAGCCAGTGTCTCCGACCTGAGCGGCTTCCGTGACATCGACGAATCGCCAGTCGCCTAAATTTCGGTACAAGTGATTGGTGGGAGCACGATCGATTTTGGGGGTCCCTGGCAACGGCGCACCGTTGATGAAGTAGACATCGATCAGCCCATCGCCATCGTAATCGAGTAGTGCAATGCCGGCCGTCATGGGTTCGACCACATAGCGATTGCCGTTAGCGCCGATGGTGTGCACGAATGGGACTGGCGTGGGTTTCATGAGACGCAGGGCGATCGAACCCCCTTTCCGCTTGGCGGCCTCCTCTTGAGCTCCCAAGCCGCAGGCGAGCCCCAGGGCCATGCAAGCGCCCAGGAGTATGGGGAAGTAGGGCGAACGCTGGGCGATGTCGTTCCAGCCCAACCTGCCGCGAGTTTGAAAAGTCATTTTTTGCCACCCCAAGAGGGTTGTCTTGAATTCAAGCGTGTGGTACCCCTAAGTGCTACGAGGCAAAGGTTACCCCTAGCCGACGCTTGTGTGCAATCCATAGATTTAAATGTCGAGTATACTTTGCATCGTAGTCGTCAGGCCCCTCCTCAAGCAGCTCCCTATTCTGGCACGCTCTTTGAGCAGGATGCATTTTGCAGTCCACCAAGCACGTGCATTTCCTGGCCCAGCCTCCAGTCTCCACGATTTCTCAGGCACTGAAGCATGAATCAGCCAAGTAATAATATCCAGCCGATGCAGATTATTGCGTTGCTATTGGTGGTTGGCGGAGGGGGGTTAGTGGCATCTTGGGGAATAAAGGAGTTAATGGTCGAGCCCTCAAGCGACTCGACGCCGCCCGCAAAGGTTGAACTTCCCAGCCCCAAACCTGCAGCCAAGCCTTCTGAAGATGCACCTGCCATGGTGCGCGATCCCGAGACAGGCGCCCTTTCTCTAGCTTCCCCTCTGACCGCCTCGGTGATCCTGCCGAGGGTCCCGTTGGCGGTTGCGCCAGACAAACTGGAAAAAGAGTGCGAGAACTTTGTCGAGCGTTTGGTTCAAAAGCTACCCGACAACACCTTGGCGCTCAACTTAGCCGCCATGTACTACTCGCAGACTCAGCAAACCACGCGGGCCGACGAACTTTGGCAGAAGTGCGTAAAGTCCGCTCCCAAGGATCCGCTGATCTACCATAACTGGTCGACGAATGCGATTCATCGAGGGGATAGTGAGCAAGCGCTGGAGATACTTGATGCGGCGCAAAAGGGTGGCATCGAGGATGTGCAACTCCTTTACCAACGCTGCATTGCCTTAAGCAACTTAGGGCGAGACGAGGAAGTCGAAACGGTTCTTGCGGGCAACTTAGCCAACTCGCAAATGAATGGCTCACTTTGGCTGCAACTCGGACTATCGCAGCTCAAACTGGGAAAACACCAGCTTGCATCCGAGTCACTCTTGAAGGCCAGAGCCGATGGGATCCTCAATAAACCACTACTCAATGGATTGATCAGTTGTTCAGCCAGGCTAAAGGATCGCGAGTCAGCCGAGAAGTACCGCAAGGAGCTCGAGTCGCTCGAAGAAAAGGTGACCGATTTTGGGCAGACTGAATTCGAAGCCCGGTCCGAAACACGCGTCAAGACATTTTCGATCGGCATCCTTGGCGAAGCTATCGAAGTTTATCGGCTGGCTGGTTTATTGGACGACGCCGAGCAGACTGCGCTGCGAGTGCTCTTGTTGAATCCAGACTTGGCAGAAGTCTATGAAATCTTGGCTAAGATCTATGCGGAGAAGAAAGAACCCGCGAACCAGTTGGCGGTTTTGGAACGCTTGACGGAGTTTCAGCCTGGATTTCTGTTGAACTATCTGTTGATGGCCAAGGCTGCATCGATGAGTGGTGATTCGGCCAAAGCCGAAGCCTTGATCAAGCTGACGATTGCTATGGGGCCTGAAGATCGCACCTCATGGATTGCGATGGCTGAGTTCTTTCTCGAGCAGAACAAGCCCAAGAAAGCGATCTATTATCTGCGGCGCGCGATTGAATTGTCGCCGGAGGAATCGGCGGGATATGTCCTGCTTGCCAGAGCTTTGCATATGACGGGCCAAGAATCAGAAGCCAGGGAAGCCGAGATCGAAGCCCGGCGGCTTGCCAAGATCCCCACTGTACGCGCTAACCCCTAGTACCTAATCAACTGGTCCCTATCAACTAGTCCCTATCAAGCCCATCTATGTTACAGAATTCACTTGCTAAGAAACGCGATTTGCATTGCATGTGGATCGCGTTAGTTGCGTTGGTAATGCTTCCGCCGCGGCCGTCATGCGCCCAGGCTCCAACGCCATTGAAGTTTACCGAAGTCTCGAAGACTTGCGGGATTGACTGGGAACACACGACCGGAAGAAGTAAACGTGGCTACATTGTGGAAGGGATCACTTCCGGATTATCAAGCTTTGATTATGACCGCGATGGTCTTATCGATCTCTATTTTTTGAATGGAAAATTGTTGGTTGGTACGCCCAATCCCAAAGATCGAGCAGGCTTTTTTCGAAACCTGGGCGATTTTCAGTTCAAAGATGTGACGGACCTGACAGGCGTGGATGGCAGTGGTTATGGTCTAGGTGTTTGCGCGGCTGATTACGATGGCGACGGTTTCTCAGATCTGTTCATCAGCAATTTTGGCTTGAAGCGACTGTTTCTAAATTGTGGCGATGGCATGTTCTGTGAAGCCACTGATTTTGCGAGAGTCTCGGACGGCGAAAAAGTTGGCGCAGGTGTGGCGTTCGCGGATTTTAATGGCGATGAACTGCTGGACATCTACGCTGGAAATTATGTTGATTTCACTCTGGAAAACTCGGTGTATATCGAACGCGGTGGGCAGGTCTATCATGCTGGGCCGCGTTACTATCGATCGGTTCCCGACACATTGTTGCAGAGCGTTGGCGACGGTACGTTCGAGAACATCTCCGAAAAGAGTGGTATCACTAAGCACGCAGGGCCTACGATGGGCTTGATTGCCGCTGATCTAAATCAGGACGGGCACATTGACGTGTTTACCTGCAATGATGCAAAGCCCAACTTTTTTTTCATTAACGATGGAAAAGGCAATTTCACCGAGGACGGCGTACTAGCGGGCTTGGCTTATGATTTCCGAGGAACGGCCAATGCGTCGATGGGTGTTGATTTTGGCGATTTCAACGCGGATGGCTTGCAGGATTTGATCTCCACGAATTATCAAAATGAATTGCCTGTGCTCTATCGAAATCTGGGGGAAGGCCAGTTCGAAGATGTTTCCACTACCGCACGTGTCACCGAAGCGCTCCAGCCGCATGTGACATGGGGTTGCACGCTGACCGATTTTGACAACAACGGCACGCTGGACTTGTACATTGGTTGCGGCCACTTTGACGACG
>JANRMD010000062.1:0-14031 GCA_033761895.1 Pirellulaceae bacterium
TCGCAAATCGCATGGATCTGGTTGAAAAGTTGGCGCGCTATCATGTCCGCAACTTCGCCCTCACGCGATTTGAGCCAGACGATTACATCAAGACGCTGCTCGGTAATGCCAGGTTGGAAATGGCTAAATAGAGGACGGTTGCTGATCATGAGGGATTTTATGAAGTGGGAATTGAGCTTCAAGCTGTTGTTGTCGTTCCCGTTGCTGATTGCGTTCACATCCATATCAAGAGCCCAGCTCGCGCCACCATCCATACCTGAAACGGCATCCGATGCAGCATCTCATGCGGTATCTAATGCGGCGCCGGATGATACCACCGAAGAAGACAAGCAAGAGCGACTGGTTGCTGAGCGTTTTCAGGAGTTGCTCATCAAGCGTCCACGACCAGGTACGGCTCTAGATAAAGTCTATGAGTTTCACGTTCAGCGCGGATCGCTGGACAAGTACTGTGATAACTTGCGGGCGGACGCGGAAAAAAATGGGCATGGTGAGTCCTACTTGCTGCTTGGACTGGTGCTATTGCAGCGTGGACAAGAGCCCGAGGCGGTCGCGTGCTTGCAGAAAGCGGAGGAGTTGCTGCCCGAAGAGGCCATGGCGAGCTATCAATATGGCAAGTCACTTGCACTGATCGGTAACGCTGAACTAGCCCTGGCTGCACTGCATCGTGCAATCCAGAAAAAACCTTCCAAGTCGGATGCATTGCTGGTGCTGCAGGATCTTGGTCGGCTGTATCAGAGAATGGGACGCTTGCAGGAAGCGACGGAAGTTTGGAAGAATCTGGAGACTAGTTTTCCGGACGATGCGCGGGTGAAGGAACAGATCGCTGCGATTTTGGCGGAGGAAGGTGCAACAGCCGAAGCGTTGAAACGCTACGAAGCACTCATCGAAACGACCAAAGATCGATACCGCAAAGTTGAGTTGTCGCTGCAGGCGGCTCAGTTGAAGGAGACTCTGGGACGCCGCGAAGATGCGCTGGCTGATTTCGAGCGTCTATTGGGTCAAGTGAACCCAGACAGTTGGATACACCAAGATTTAAGAAGTCGAATCGATCGAGCGTTTACGTCCCGCAATGATTACGACGGGCTGGCTAAGTACTATCAACGTTGGGTTGAGACGCACCCGGATGATGTGGATGCGATGTTGCGAGTGGGACGATTTCTTTTGATTCAACGGCGAACGCCTGAGGCGAAGGAATGGTTCGTCAAGGCAAAGGAGCGTGCTCCATCGAACCCCGCGCCACGGTTGGCTGTGGTGGATGCACTCGAGCGCGAGAAACAATTTGCTGAGGCCGCTGAAGAACTGCGGAGCGTTGTCAAGCTGGAACCCGATAATGCGGACCACATTGTTCGCTTGGGCAAACTGACCTTTGCCGATCCGGCGGTGCCTGAAAAAGAACGGGCGCGGTCAGCGGCTGACATTTGGAAAACACTGCTTGAGTCGCGAGGTGACGATGCAGTTACCGCTTCCCGCGTTGGCGATTTGCTTGGCAGCGTAAATCTAGTGGAAGAAGCTGTGGCTGCCTTTCGCAAAGCCATCGAACTAGCAGACGACCAGCCGCAGTATCGTGAATATCTGGGTGAATATCTCTTTAGGCAGGACAGAAAAGACGAGGCGCTGGCCGTGTGGCGAGAACTGGCGAGTGGTCCACGGGAGACTCGCGATAATCTAGTGCGGCTGAGCGAAGTGCTGACCTCATTCCGTCTCGATGAAGAAGCCTTAGCCACAATGACGCGTGCGTGTGCGGATCATCCGACTTTCGATCAGCGGATCGCTTACACCAAAATGCTTTGTCGAGCGAAGAGGTTTGACGAAGCCGTTGCGCAAATTGAACTCGCGACTGCGATGGCAGAATCGGCTAACGAGCAATCGATGGTGCTCGAGCAGCAAGTCGAGACTTATCAGGCCAGTGGTCAGTTGCAGGCGAAGATTTCGGAGCTTGAAAAGGCGGTTGCCGACGGCGACAAGGACAACTGGTCGTCCTGGCAGAAGCTCGCGTTGCTTCTGGAGGCAGATCGTAGGTTTTTCCCAGCCACAACTGCGATTGGCAAAGCCGTCGAATTGTCACCGCAATCGCTTGTGCTGCTGGCGGTTCAGGCACGCGTTTTGGAGAAAGCGGGACTTAACGTCGAAGCCATTGCGGCGCTGCGCAAGCTTGCAGAGCTTGATCGACGGCTTAGGTCCGATTACCAAATGCAAATCGCTACGTTGCAATTGCGAGTGGGCCAAACGCTGGCAGCCAAGGAGACCGGGAAAGAGTTGGTCACTGGGGCTGCAAATTCTGAGCAATTGAAGTTCTTTGCGGATTTGTGTTTTCGAACGGGCGAAGACGCGTTGGGGCTGGAGACACTTCGTCGTAATCTGCGTCGCAATCCGAATGATCGCGATGCAGTGCATAGTTTGGCGGGCAAGTTAGCGTTGAGCGGCCAAGACAGCGAGGCGATCGAACTGTATTGGCGTTCCTTCGCTGCCGCGACCTCAACCGATGAGCGACGCAACGACGTGTTGGCTTTAACGCAACTGTATAAGCCTAAAGATAAAATGCAGTTGTTGCTTGATCGGCTGAGCGGGGTGGGGCAAGAGCGGGGTGACCCACGCGAAGTGACACTCTTGATGGCGACTGCCAAGCAGGCAGCCGGCGATTTGCCCGGGGCTCGAACTTTGCTGGAGTCGTTGGTTACCGAAGACAGCCGCGATGTTGAGGTTCTGAATTCGCTGATTCAGTTTGCGGTGACTGAAGGCGATTGGGAATCTGCGGTTCGTCATCAGCGGCGGCTGAACGTGACGGCCCCTTCGCCCGAAGGTGAGATGCGTTTGGCGAAATTCTTGGTTGCAAAAGGCGAAATCGATGAGCCTCTGGCGATCTGGGCGAATCAGAGTCGAGGGGGCAATAGTTCAGAGCGGGTGGTGCAAATCGTTGATCTGTTGTTCAAGAATCGCCAAAAAGAAAGAGCCATTGAGTACGTCCAAAAGGTTACCGATCGCGATCCGGACGATTGGGAACTGCATGCGACTCTGATGTGTTGTCTGTGGCACAACAGAGAAATTGAGAGGGCGGTCGCCCTTGCGGAGCGCGTGGCCAAGTTTCCGCTTGCCTTTGATAGCCCCTCAGCCCAGTATCAAAAACGACTGGTACAAAACGCTGCCAATGCTGCCAGTGCGAATGGATCTGCGCCTCAGCAGGCGGATTTGGCCAGCCGCATCCAATCGCTTGAGCGATTTACGAACAGTCTGTCAACGTTGCTGAATCCGTCGACTGTCGCTAGCTTCGACTCATACGGAGACGCAAAGCTCACTGCAAAGTTCCTTATGCAGTATGGCGCCGAATTCGCTCGCCGGTTTGGTGCTCCGCAGATAAATGCACTTCGAAATCGAGTTACCCCTAGCAAGCTCGCCGAGGTTTCGACCCTGGAATCAACTGAAGAGATTTGGGAATTAATTGCGATGCAGCACTGTACCCTGCCTTATCTGGGTACCGTTGCTGAAGACAAACTCCCGCTGGATGCGTTGCTCAATCGACTGATCGAGCTCGGTGATCCTGAAGCACCGGTATTGTTGCTCGAAAGCCGATTCCTCGGTCGGACTGTGAGGAGAGATATAAACCCGTTTTCGCGGTCGAATTCACAGAATAGTTGGCTTCTTTATAGCGGTCTCATGCAGCGGGCACAGCGTCCACAGCGCGTAGTTTTCAACGCGAACAGTCGCGTACAGGCTGAGGCTGAGCCCGAGCCCGAGACGCGATCAACTGAGGAGCTTGATCGGCTGAGGGATTTGTTTGAACAAAAGATAGCGAAGACCAAGACCGTGCAGGAGCAGATTGCTTACCTGCTGTGGTTTGCAGAGGAATACCGGCTGGCTAAGCGCGAAGATGAAGTTGCAAAGTTTGTGGCAAAAGCGAAAGAGTTGGTTGAGGAGAATGCGCCTAAGGAGCAGTTCCTTGGATTCTTGCCCTTTGATCGCCAGTACGCGCTCAAGAGATTTGGCAACAGCTTTAGTCAGAAATCAACAACTCCCGCTCGCCCCATGGTGCGGGCTGGGGTTAGGGTTATGGTGGCTACGGCATACGATGACTATTCGGTCTCGTGGCTCATCAGCTCCGTGCTCGAACATGCGGATGCGCCCCAAGAATTAGCATCGCTTTGCAGTGCGATTAAGGAGTCGCAAGTAGCCGCGGCGCGCATGCTAACTCCCTCGCAACTTACCGCGTATCGACCTGACGCAGGTATGACTTTGAACATCTACGCAGCGAACACAGCCCGAGCGTCACTTGACACTACGCAAATTTCTGTGATGTCGGAATCTGCCATTCTATCCACGGACATGGTAACGGCCTTTTACTTTATCCATCTCAGGGGAAGTAAAGAAGTAAAGGCTGCTGTTGCACAACGTCTCGCCGAGGAAGCTGAAGGACCCGATGACGAAGTCCTCAAAAGTGCCGTTGATCGAATCAGTTACGCGACCTGGCTGTGGTGTGAAGACCAGAAGGACAACGCCATCAAGCAAATGACTGAGTTTCGCAAGTTGGGGGTCGCAAGTGAGATGGGTGCAATTATTGAAAGTCGCATGTTGGTTGATGTCAATAAAGTCGAAAACGCGATGCAGCTACTGGACTCTGTTGCGTTTACCGATGCTGGATTGCTGGAATACGGTGAGCTGACGCTCATGTCCTTGGGCCTAAAGATCGGCAATCATGACCGCGCCCGCAAAGCCCTGGAGAGGCTATACGCGATGCCCTTGGACAATGCCACGCAGATGCAAGTAAGCGAGGTGATGGATCAACTCGGCATGAAAGAGATGTCGGAAGCGATTGTTCAACGCGTGCGTAGGTCGGGCCCGAGTGACATACCCACGATGGCTGCCTTGATGCTAAAGCTAAAGAGGTCTGACGATCAAAGCGACAAGGCTGCCGCAATTGAGTTGGCCTGGAAGATCTACCAACGCACGGTACCCAATTCGCAGAGTTCAACGCCCAGCTTTAGTGCCGCTGGGCAATCCGCAGCTGTTCGGTCAGTGACGGTACGCTTGTTGGTCGAATCAGGCGAATCTGATCGGCTGATCAAGTCGCTTGAGGAAAGTCTTGCGCGGACGCCCAAGAACGCAGCCCTTGTGCATCAACTGGCCGAGTTGTATCGCGAGACCGGAAAAGCTGCGCTGGCGAACGAAATGCTCAAGCCCTATGTGCGGTCGGCCGGCAGCGGCGGCACCTTCTCAGCCCCAACGCCCTTGACGGAAGAGGAGTTGATTGCCCAAGACGCCAAGGCCCGTGTGGTCTTGCTCGATAATGTACTTTCGAATGGGGATGTTGCAGGGATAGAACGATTAAAGAACGAATTGTTTCTTTCCGTCAGCGACAAACGGCAATTGTCGACCAACGCCAAAGTCGCCAGTATGTTGCTTGGAACGGATTCGCTTGAGCGGCGAAACCCGCAAGGAAAACTGCAAGCGTGGCTCGCCCGCGTCACCGCCTCCGAAGAGGGCAAGGAGAAACTCAAGCAGTTGGTTAAGAAGTTGGAGCCGAACGAATCAACTGAGCTCACGGTTCCGCAGATGGTTGCGCTGGTTTGCTACGCTGATGCCGCTGAGGACAAAGAAACGGCGTTGCGAATCGCCAAGTCCATTGTTGCGCACCGCAACGCGGCTTACTCCGTTGCGGCACTTGCCTCGCCCGGTCGCGAAACAACATGGGCAGTTGTTCCGGTGGCCATCAAGTTGGGCGATGCGGACTTGGCCATCAAACTGGCTCAGATTGCCCTCAAGCCTTCTTCGGATGTCAGCGCGGACGCCATCCAGTTGAAATTGGAGCTGGCACAGTTGCAAATAGAACTGGGCAAGCTGAAAGAATCTGAACAATCGTTGCGCGAAATTATCGCCAAACTTAATGGCCCCAACGAAAAGGAGCTGCAAGCGAGGAGCGATCTGGCAATGCGGATCGCGATACTTGC
Organism: Pirellulaceae bacterium; assembly: GCA_033761895.1. Taxonomy (GTDB): domain Bacteria; phylum Planctomycetota; class Planctomycetia; order Pirellulales; family Pirellulaceae; genus Aureliella. The sequence goes on from JANRMD010000062.1 coordinate 5,940, forward strand.
TGCGGATCGTTCCCTGATCGATGTCTCGTGCGAAGCCGCTCTACGTGCCTCGTCCCTGGCATCGAGTGGTTCGGCGAAAATGAACGAGAACTTGTGCAAGCTCGTGAAGACTTGGCAAGAAAAACAGGCTTCGCCGGAACTCATCTATAACACGATCAAGGAAATAGTTTTTCGGAAGAATGATCCGAACCGCTGGCGGCTCTATCCCGAGCCTCGGCGCAGTTACGGTGGCAGTCATGACTTCACCTTCCCAGAACCTGAACCGCAGCCACTGGCACTTCTGCTTGTAGTCTTAGCGAAAGCCAACAACTCGCTTCCGTCGCTCATGCAGGACCTCGACACTTTCGCTTCGCAGCCTTCCTTGCAAAACGTCATGAACGCGATGAAGGCCTACTCGCATCGCTCTCTTGGTAATGCCGCAGAAGCCACCAAGTTGTTTGAAGTGGTGCTGGAATCGCCCAAGACGATTCCCGATGAGATGCTGTTGCTGTACGCACTCACGACGCCCATTCCCGGTGGTGATGAAGCGACTAAATTGCCACCAGAGGTCTGCGGAACGCTGCTCAAGAGGTTCATGGATGGGCGGATCATGCACACAGGAACCCGCATGGCGATGCTCTCGCAGGTCAAGGCTTGTATTGCCGCCGATGATCACGTGATGCTCGACAACTTCGTCGTAGCAGTTGCTGACGCGATTCCGAAAGTTCCAAACTATGAGCAGGAATCGCTGGCTTTGATGCTAAGTCAGTTCTATAGGTACCTTGCCGGTGAATGCAAAGAACAAGGCAAGAGTGAGCTGGCTGCAAAGTATCTCGAGCGGGCGGAAGCGAAGAAGTAGCGCAAGGTTGCAACTTGTTCCCAGGCTCTGCCTGATGTCTCGACACAGCAGCCGGGTGCAGTGGGAGGTGCAGGAGGAGGCGGAGCCTCCATGCAGTGCGTTCCCAGGCAGAGCCCGGGAACGAGGGCAGCCTGGACGAGGGCAAAACCACCTATTTGGCGCCGCCAAAACAACAGATTCCAAAAGTCAAGCGAATTTGCAAAACAACCGCCTTAAATCGGCATGCAATTGAGCCATGAACAGTAAGGGGAAAGTGCTCTACAATGGATCACTGCTCAATACACTTCTACCTCACACTTCTAGCTCCAACACACGTTAATCGCCAACACACTTCTACCTCCAACAGCAACTTCTTAACAGCGCCCATGCTCAGCCTAGCTCAAAATCCCTTATTTCGTTTGGCCGCTTTTGCAATGGCAACTGCTTGCTTCTACACTGCGGAAGGGCAGGTGCCCAACAAGTCGCCTGCTGCCACGAAGTTCAGTCGCATTAACGAGGTTGTCGAAAAGTGGACTCCGGATCGTCATCTGTTCGTCAAGGGTGATTTGGGGATCGGTCCAGCACAGCTGGATGATTTGGAAGGTTGGTTGGACGCTAATGCACCGCACTGGGTAATCGTGTTGATGAACAATGCGAATGGCGAAACCTACAGCGGTGCAGATGGTGGATCGTATACCGGCATGGATGCGGTCGAACACGCTCTCGGGAAGGGATTAAGCAATCGGACCAACTTTGGCAAGTTTGCGCATCCTCAGACCGGCGAGCTAGATGGAACGGTGTTTGTCCTTTTCTTGCAAGAACGCAAGTTCAGTTACTTCGCGTCAGATGCTCAGAATCGCCGCAATTTAGGAGATGCGAATTGGATCGGACAACTTGACCAGCCGGCGGTTCGGGCCATGCGGAGTGGTGGCAGAATCCTTGACGCGGTTAAGGAAACGGTGAAGTCCATCGATCAACAGTTGGCTCGCAAAATCAGTTCCGAGAAAGCTGACGCGGAGCGTGTGAAGTTAGAGTTGGCTCGGGCACTCGAATCCCTAAAGTCATCGATCGCTCATTCGGTAACTTTGATCGACGACGTAAAGTTGGCTGCGGCGGAGTATGTGCAGAAGCATGCTTCGGCCAAAGGGCCCTTGACCCAACCGCCCCTTGAAAAATGGCGTCAAGAAGTTGCCGTCATCGATGCAGACGCAAACACTGAAAACGTCCGCGACCTACAGCAACGTTTGTCGAAAGTCGATGATGCGATTTCAACATACTTAAATGGCTACGCGGAGGCCTCGGGGCTGGACGAGCAAGTCAAGCAGCTGGCCTCCAAGGTGCAGATGGTCTCCCAAACCAGCGCTGCGGCAAGCACTGTAGCGGATGCCAAGAAAGCGATCCAAGAAGCACAAGATCTAGCGGACAGCGGTGAATTCGGAATTCGGGAGGCGCTTCAGAAAGCGGACACCGCGCTTGCTGCAGGGCAATCGATCGTTGCCAGCGAATATGCTCGGATTGAACGCGAACAATTGGTTCGATCCTGGGTCCGAAGAACGATCGTCGTCATGCTGATTCTCGGCGCTGTGGTCATCGCTGCAATTCTGTTTTTTTTGAATCGACGTCGACGTTCAATTATGGCCAAAGCCCTAGCAACGCTAGAAGAGCGCGAATCGCAGGTGGCCAAGGAAACGGAAGGTATCGATCGTTTGTTTACTCGCAACGATGAGTTGCTTGGATCGAAAGAGAAAATCGCAGAGCGAGGTTATATCGGGGCAACGCGGGCGATCAGTGAGAAAGCCATCGATTATGTCGACGATCTGTTCATCATGTCCAAGGAAGTACGCCGCGTCCTAAAGGAGGCGAGAGAGTTGGTTGCGCCGACGAATCCACTGGCAAATGTGCTGAACTTGTTTAGTGGGGGCAATTATCAGCAGGCAGTGAATCTTGTCACCGGCAAGCCGCTGAAGTTCTCGCGTCTCAACGGACTTCCTTGGGTCTTTCGAGAGCGTTTCGCCACTGAGTCATCGGGTACAGCCAAGGATATGCCCGAAGAAATCACGATGACGTTTGAAGATATTTTCCAAGCCTTCAAACAGCGTGGTGTCGATGCGGAGAATGCTTTAAATACCGTTGAAAGCTGCCTGACCGATGTCCACGAAACACTGTCCGCAGCGCAAGCGGACTTGCAAAAGTGCGTGACGCAAGACAAACGGCTCGAATCGGAAGCAGGCAGCGACAATTACTTCAATCTGCCAGACTACCTCGAAACGCTTATTCCTTCGATACAAGACGATCTTGCGGAGGCGGACAAGATCTCTGCATTTGACGCTGTCGGCGCGATGCAAAACGCGTTACCTACAGCCCGCCGCAAAATGCACGAAGCCGCAACCTTGGGTGAGCTGTTGCTGGGGGCAAGGGATAAGCTGTTTCCGAAGTTGCGTCAAGCGGCTGACAAATTGAGTGAATTGCGATTTACGTCCAACTGGATCGATAGCGAACTGGTTACGATCACCGCGCGCGCCAATGAACTGATGAAGGCCGCTGTCGCGAGATCTATCGCTACTGATGCGGCTGCACTTGGAAACGATCTCGAAGCCCTGGTGTCTAGAGCCGAAGAGGCCCTGCAGTTGGGAACCCGCATCCGTCAGGAACTATACCCCGAAGGGGAAGCGCTGCGAAAGCGGATTGCGGACGCGCGCACGAAGCTTGCAAAGCAGTTAGCGTTGCCCGAATCAACCGTTTTGCATGAAGCGGATCGCTGTCCCGATGAACATTGGTCGACGGCCGGCAAAAGCCTTGAGGCTGCCGGGGTATCGGTTTCATTGGGCCAGAATGCGGCCGCACGAGCGGCGATCGATGTGATGTTGGCCGAAGTTGCGAGGGCTGATCAGATCATCGAAGCTTCGGTAAAGGCGGCACAAACTTTCGTGCAAGCGAAACAAACCGCAGCGGCCAATCTCAAGCGACTGGCGACGCGTTTGCCCGACGCTAAGTCCGCTGTGGAAGTGGCAAGGCGTCAGTACGTGAGTTCGACGTTGCAACTTCACTTCAGCGGCTTGGCAAGTCAAGTAGCATCTCAAGTGGCAACTCAAGTCGCAACGCAAGCGGCGGCCGCTGAAACCGTTGAGCATTTACTGCAAGCCGCGGCGGGACCACTGGCCAGCGTTGACAACCTGCTGCAGCTGGCGGAAACCGAAAATCGTGCTGGCAAAGTTCTGCAAGCGGCAGGCATCTTGCTCGATGCTGCCAATCAACTTGAGCAGGCACACGATCAAGTCGATCGAACTGAGTCGCATCTCGCTGCAATCGAATCGCAATCACGCGAGAATCGAACTGCTTTGTCGCGAGTTGCTGAATCACTGGCGACACTGGCGGCGAACGAACGCGATCCTCTCGTTACTCAAGACACTCTGAACACCATCCAGACCGCAGTACGTGGCGTGGAAACGCTGGAGCGAGAGCTGGCCACGACAACTGCTGCGCCCAATCCGTTTGAGATCGGTAAGCGAATTGAGACTCTAGGACAGAATGCGGTGGCGCTCGACGCTCGCTGTACCGCTGACCGACAAGCCAACGCGGAAGCTTCGCGAGCGGTCGCTGGGGCGCGGCGTCAGTTCCAAACTGCGCAGCAACTGGTCCGTCAATCGCAGACTGACGGCATCCCCGACAGTCCCGAAACGCAAGCGGCCAACAATCGAATTGCGATATTGAGCCAAGCCTTAGCTAAGGTTGAAAGCCAATTGCAAACGCCGCATGGGGATTGGAAGGTTGTCGACCTGGATGCGTCGCGATTGCAAGCCGATCTGTCTGCGGCCGCTGATACCCTAGGCGGAGAGCTAAAGAGTGCAAGCCAAGCCTTGAGTGTCTTCCAGCAGGCCTCGCAGAGCGTCTTTCAAGCGGAACAGTGGGCAGGCAGTTACGGTGTGCGTGTCACCGGTTCACCAGGCGTACGCGAGTTGGAACGAGCACGAGCGAGTTTGCAGCAAGGCAACTACAACCAAGTTCTTGAGATCGCCCGCTTTGCCGCTTCCGCCGCGATCGCTGCGATCCAACAAGCGGAGCGGGAAGTGCAGCGACGTCAATTGGCGGAGGAACGAGCCGCAGAGGCGGAGAGAAGACGACGCGAAGCAGCGATGCGGCGCACCACACCTAGCTTCGGTCCGATCGTCATCAATAGTGGCGGTTCACCAGGCGGGCTGTTTGGCGGCGGCTCATTTGGAGGAGGTTCCTTCGGCGGCGGTTCCTTTGGAGGTGGCAGTTCCGGTGGATCATCTGGTGGATCATCTGGTGGTGGCGGCAGTTCCGGTGGCGGCAACGATTCAGGCTTCAGTCGTTCCGGTTGGTAAAGCGCTGCCCAGCCTAAGCATTGGGTTTCGCAACCCGAAGCGTTAGTTTTGATGTTGCGAGTTTCGGGCTTTCGCAACCCGAAGCGTTAGCGAGGGACCGAGTTACGGCGTCGACCTGACGAAGCAGAAAGGTCCCTCACTAACGGTTCGGGTTATGAAAAACCAAGCAAACCGTCGTCCGGATCGCTTCAAAGCAACCAATAGCGCAACTTCCAAAAGCGTCAGCGAGGGACGTTCTGTATTACCTCGCTAACGCGTCGGGTTACTTATTCACGCCTGCTAGAAGGCTATCAGGCCTGCTAGAAGGCTACAGGGGTAGTTAGTGATTAAACGTGCGCAACAGCTTTCGGCCGCGATAGATTGCCAATACCAGATCGGGTGTTAACGCTGTTGGATGATCCGACGCTGGATAACACAGTAACTCGTTGCCATCAGTGACTGCGTGCAGACGTTTTCCATCGTGCTCAATCGTCGCCAGCAAGGCTAGTTCGCCGAGGAAAAACGTCAACGCTAGAACCTGCTTCACTTCGCATTCACGTTCTTGTAGCGATCGAATCAAGCGATCCGTTTCACGGCGTTGTTCGCGATTCAACAACGCTTCAGGGACTTCAAAGATGTCTTCGTGTTCAGCTTGCCAGCCCGCGAAAACGGCATAGATGTCATCTGGGGGCAGGTTGGCCAAATCGGAGTTGAATGCGCATGTTAGTGGACCCGCGATCCCGATATTGCTCAGTTGACCGCTGGGCAATATGTAGGTGTATCGGAACAGATAACAGTCGCGAGGTTCCTCGAAACTGGGCCAGTATTGAGTTCTAGTATCGAACAACTCCATCGAGTGGGGCGCGATTCCAAAGCGATCCCCCGATGCCAGCCAGCTAGCTAGTTCGGCTTCAGCCATCGCTTGTGGCAACCGCAGTTCGCCTTCAATTTCTTCGGCGAAACCCAATTCTTCAGCGTACGTGACGGCACGCATCCGAGCGACACGGTCTTCGGCCAGTTCAATCAAACGCTGCTTTCCAGCGGCATCGTTCAAGCGCGCCAGTGCGCCCGCGGCTTCGGTTTGCACTCTTCGATGCGACAAGGCCAACGTTTTGCGGAGATTCTCAGTCGCACGCGGGTCACCAATCAAGCCCAATGCGTCACACAAGGAAACCGTCAGCGCAACGCTTTCTCCCAACACCTTCTGGATCGATTCAACGTCATCACCAAATTTGGCCGGGTTCTCTTCCATCAAGCTCAGACGCTGCGTAAGACTATTGAGGAGACTCAACAATTCTTCGACGCGTTCCGCATACGGATGCTCTTCCAGTCGGCCGGTCCGATTGCTGTAGTTGGCTAAATCCAAGAGTGCAGACATCGTCGCTGGATGCAGGAAACCATCGCCCAAGCGATCGAAAAACAGCTCCAACAAGCCGCTTTCGAGTTGCCAAAGCGGACTGAGGGCAATCGCCACTGCTTGCAACTGCTCGGGCGGTTGTACCGTGAGTGTTGCCGCCAATGCATCGATCGACTCTTCGTCAGGCTGCATGGCCAACATCTGCAGGCAGTGCGCGGACGCGATTGGATCAACGGTGGACAGCATATCGCAGAGTCGCATTAAGATCTCCGGTGCAATAATCGCAACCTCAGGAGTCGCTTCGCGTAGCAGAAGGTTCAGCCGTACCGCGACTTGTTGCATCAACTGACGCAGTCGTAGAGCCCCTGAAGTTAGTTGGTCGAAATTAGCCGACACGACATTCAGAAGTGTCTCTAGTTCCTCTCCGCTGGCTGACTTTAGGGACGTGATCAATCCTTCGGGTACATCGGCTGAAGTCGAAAAACCCAACCAGCGGCAGGCCGCCGCAATCCAACCTTGTTCAGCGCTTTGCACTATCCCTCGTCCTCGTTTCATGTTTCTCTTCGCCGCCGTCACCCACTCAAGTCCTATTTGTAAGTCTAGGATGCGGCTGTCGAGAGGGATTCTAACAAATTCCGCCAACCTCGTCTGTGGTTGGTCGGTTATGATATTCGGTATCGGCGGTAGCCTGCCGCCCTTGTCAGCGTTGCGTGGCTTCTGCATCCTGCCGATGCCAGTCTCCCGCTACAAGCATGCCGTTACTGAAGTTTCACCATGAGAAAGCAAATAAGGTGATCGATGCGCGAGCTTAAGCCCTACCAGACATTTCACGGACTGAAGAAAGCAATCGACAATGGCGGTCGCTTTTACAATCTCTTGACCAAAGCCGATGATGCAGTGGTTTCTAGCGGTGAGCTTGCCAAGGCAGCTGGCGTTTTCAGCGCTGGAAAAACAGCTTTTCTATTTCTGGAAATGTCCCAACAGGATTTAGACTCCGAGGATCAGCAAGCGGTTGCGGGACTCTTGGAAGCCAAGCTGCGCAAGCAGTATCTTCGAGATCGCCCCATCACGCTGGCACCTTCCGCCGTGGAAGAGCAAGGCGCTGAGGGCAAGACCGTATTGGTTTCGGGGTATCCTCGCTATGTAGAAGACCGGAAGCAATTTAAGGGGATGATGATGGTGCCCATCTTGGTCGGCAAAGTTATGGTGCCGATGATGATCCCCATCATGGATCAGTTTGATGTTTACGAAGTCTTTGATGACAAACGGATGAAGAAGCCTAATTCGATGGTCGCTACGGTCCGCGGGAAACGTCTCGAACATGATGGCCAAATTCGCTTTGGTGGCGTGCTTCGCAAACTAGACTTCGAAGACAAAACCGAAAAAACACACAAGTTCTTTCTTGAGACGCTGTTCTATACAAAGCTCTAGTAGGGCCGAAGTTAAACGGTGAAGAAACACTAGTGGATTGTCCACATTAGACTTTTGGGTCGCGGAATGCGTCAAGCATTTCGAGAGTACTGAGGCTAGTGAGTTTGTGAGATGTCGGCGCTAGCCGCGGGTCTCGAAGTTTGGAGCGTGCATGGATTGGGT
>JANRMD010000063.1:0-4169 GCA_033761895.1 Pirellulaceae bacterium
TAAGTCAATTGCGTCACGTGGCCGTTCAAGAACATGCGGATACCTCGAGAACTGGCCCGAACCGACGCATCGTGTTAGCATCGAAGCCGGTAGGCCGTCCCCGCCTTGAGAATTTTCGACTTGAGCATTGCGAGATGCCTACACTTGAGAATCACCAAGTCCTGATGCGGACGCTGTTTCTATCGCTCGACCCCTACATGCGAGGTCGAATGAGCGATGCGAGCTCCTACACGGAACCGGTCGCTATCGGTGAAGTGATGGGGGGTGGTACTGTCGCCCGTGTCGAAGCGTCTCGCAACTCTAAATTCAATGAAGGGGACCTAGTACTTTCCAATAGCGGTTGGCAGGACTACGCAGTGTCCAACGGCGACGATGTCATGCTACTGGACGAAGATTCCGCCCAGCCGTCGTTAGCACTCGGAGTTCTCGGCATGCCAGGCTTCACGGCCTATATGGGTCTGCTTGAGATCGGACAACCCAAAACAGGCGAGACAATTGTTGTGGGGGCGGCTAGTGGCGCGGTAGGATCGGTCGTTGGACAGATTGGGAAATTGAAAGGTTGTCGTGTAGTCGGCGTAGCAGGCGGGGCAGACAAGTGCCGTTTCGTGATCGACACACTAGGATTTGACGCCTGTATTGATCGACATGATCCGGATGCTGAAAGACTACTCAAGGCAGCTTGTCCTCAAGGTATCGACGTATATTTTGAAAGTGTCGGCGGGCAGATTTTTGAGTGGGTCTTGCCACTATTAAATACGCAGGCACGCATTCCTGTGTGTGGATTGATCTCTCAGTACAACGATACGATCTTACCGAGCGGTCAGGACAAACTTGGGCTGTTCGCGCGCACGATACTTACAAAGCGACTTAAAGTCCAAGGATTCATCATTTTCGACGACTACATCAATCGCTACAGTGAGTTCTCAGAACAGATGGGACAGTGGGTTCGCGAGGGCAAGATCAAGTTTCTTGAAGATATCGTTGAAGGCATTGAATCGGCACCGCAGGCCTTTATTGGATTGCTAGAGGGCGAGAATTTTGGAAAGCTGGTTGTGCGAGTCAGTGGCGAATAAACCATGCCCAACTCCGATAAGGACCAAGCTTGGCATAGCTTAGACATCGTCTCTGTGCTGAGTGCCCTAGGAGCAACGGCGACCGGGCTGACTACCGAAGCGGCTCTCAAGCGGTTAGCTGCTGATGGGCCTAATGAATTGCGCAAGGCAAAGCCGATTGGTGTCTTGCGCATCCTGCGACAGCAGTTCCAAAGCTTAATTGTACTCTTGCTAATCATCGCTGGAGTTGTATCAGCAAGTTTTGGCGAATGGATAGATGCCACAGCAATTTTTGCAATCGTGCTGCTAAATGCTGCGATCGGATTTTATCAGGAGTTTTCAGCGGCCCAGTCGATCGAAGCGCTCAAAAATCTGACCTCGCCCAATGCGAAACTACTTCGCGATGGTCAAATGACCACGATACCCTCACGCGATGTCGTAGTGGGAGATGTGCTGACATTGGAGGCGGGCGATCTGGTTGCCGCCGATGCGAGATTGCTTCAGACGGCATCGCTTAAATGTGTCGAAGCGGCACTGACAGGCGAATCGGAGACTGTCGTCAAGAGTCCCGATGTCTTGCCCCAGACTGATGTCCAACTGGGTGATCGTACCAACATGGTCTTCGCGGGCACAACGGTCGCGTCGGGAACAGGCACGGCCGCCGTCGTAGCCACGGGTATTCGGACTGAAATCGGACAGATTGCGGAAATGATCTCAGAAGCAGACTCGAGTTCGAGCACACCGTTGCAGCGAAAACTCGATTCAGTTGGTCATATCTTGGTGTGGATGTCACTGGGTATCGTGGCAGTATTGTTCGTGTTAGGGCTGGTGCGAGGAACTCCTATCCTGGAGTTGTTCATGACGTCGGTCAGTTTAGCGGTGGCTGCGGTTCCGGAAGGCCTGCCGACTGTGGTCACGGTAGCGCTCGCGCTGGGTGTGCAACGAATGGCGCGTCAAAGAGCACTCGTACGCCGATTAGCGGCGGTTGAGACACTTGGTTCAGCCAGTGTTATCTGTACCGATAAAACCGGAACGCTTACCGTTGGCGAAATGACCGCTCGCGCGTTGTATGTGGATGGCAACCTCTATGAAGTGACTGGGGAAGGTTATGGTCCAGCAGGTGAGATACTGCAAGTTGGTCAAAAACCTAATGCTGATCAAGCTAAAGCGATTTTGGAATTGGCGAATTGTCAACTTGGCTGCAACCATGCGCACCTAGTGAATGAAGACTCCGTTTGGAAAACGATTGGCGATCCAACGGAAGGTGCGTTGTTAAGTGCTGGGAAGAAGGGTGGCGGCGATCGCGATCGCCTGGAGGCTGAGTGGCCATTATTGCTTGAGTTCCCTTTCGATTCCGATCGAAAACGAAGTTCCTCAGTTCGTAAGCTGCCCGACGGCACGTGGCGTGTGTTCGTTAATGGTGCGCCTGGATCGTTACTCGAAAAGTGCAATCAGTTCTACACTTTCGAAGGTCCCAAGCCTCTTACGGAATCGCTTAGACAGGACATACTTCAGCAAACAAGCGCGATGGCGGACCGAGCGCTGCGCGTGCTCGCTTCGGCGAACCGAAATCTCGATCAAGTTGCAGAAGAAGCAGGTTCGGACGGTATCGAGCGCGATCTAGTCTTTGTGGGTCTCACGGCGATGTACGACCCTCCGCGACACGAAGCCAAGTCCGCGATTGCGTTATGTCGCAAAGCTGGTATTCGAGTGGTGATGATTACTGGTGACCACCCGCAAACTGCAGCAGCGATAGCTTCAGAACTGAACATCGCTTCAGACACACAAGCGCTGACGGGAGCCGAACTCGACAAGCTATCAGATGCTGATTTTCTTGTTCGTGCGAAGGAGACGGTCGTTTATGCTCGTGTTACAGCCGCACATAAACTCCGCGTCATAAGAGCTCTTCAAAAAGGAGGCGAGATTGTCGCGATGACGGGCGATGGTGTGAACGACGCCCCCGCAGTGCAGGGCTCTGACATCGGTATTGCAATGGGACGCACCGGTACCGAAGTCACCAAACAAGCCGCCGACATGATCATCACCGACGATAACTTTTCAACGATTGTCCATGCTGTTGAGCAAGGGCGCGGAGTTTACAGCAATATACGCAAGACACTTCAATACCTGCTGGCCGGGAACACTGCTGAAATTCTACTGATGACAGCTTGCGTCGCTATCGGTTTACCAGCCCCGTTGCTTCCGGTTCATCTGTTATGGATCAATCTTGTAACAGATGGTTTACCAGCACTGTGCTTGGCGGTGGATCCGGTCGATCCTGCGGTTATGGAGCATCCTCCGCGACCATCCTCAGACCGCATTATGAATATTAGCTTCCTCGGTACCATGTTCTTTACTGGTTTACTGACGGCTGCGGTTACTTTCGCCGTATATATCTACTTCATCTACTATGCAGAGAATGGTACGACGGCCCAAGCTCGTGATGCCGCGTTTACGGTGTTGGTGTTTTCTGAATTACTGCGTTCCTTTGGTGCTCGCAGCGAGTTTAAGCCGCTGTGGCGGATAAAGCCCACCTTCAGCTTGGCGCTGGTTAGCGTCGTGAGCCTCTCGCTGGGTTTGCAATTATGGAGTCAACACAACGCGGTGTTGCATGAAATACTAAAGACGTCCGGAATGCCACTTTCTACTTGGTTCACTTTACTGGGCATTGGGACAATACCACTCTTCGCCCTGGAAGTTGTCAAGCTTGTGCGCCCCGTGGCGTGGCCCGTCACCCGCACCGTCAACGGGAAACAGGCGTGAATCGGCGTGTTCCGTTTCCGAGCGACCAATCTCCTCCGCTAAGAAAACTAATCTCCAAAGTCTGGCCATAATCCATTGCCTTATCGGTCGCACGCGTTATAAAGAATGGTGTCGCTGGTCGCCAATGAACGGATCAGCAGCAAGATCGGTCAACTAAATAAATCGAAGCCGTCCCCGGGGCGGAAGTCGAGTTAAAGAGTAAGCCGACGTGTTAGTGCCTAATTGGGCCATTTAACGCGTCGGCTTTTTTCGTTGGTTGACCAATGAGTTTTGAGGTTTCAGATCACCCAACCTTCCAGTTTAAGTTGACTTCAAAGATCGCTCGGGACTGCTCCCAAGCTACCACCAGTTCCT
>JANRMD010000064.1:0-1990 GCA_033761895.1 Pirellulaceae bacterium
CCAGGGAAGCATGGGCACCAGACCAACAACACTGAGGTGCCGCGCCGAACTCTGGTAAGCAAACTCAAGAAGTAAACCGAACACCGGTCAACACACGAACTTTCTGCCGAGGAGCTTTTTTTTGACCTAGTTATCAATGTGAACTCATCGATTGGGAAAGAGCACGCAAACTCAACAAGACGGGCCGATCGCAGGCGATCAAAAAATGCAGCAAAGCGATAAAGCCCAGTCGCCCGTTGGTAGGTTGAGGTTGGGAGAACTTTGGACTGGATTGCAGCGTCCGTGATGTAGGTTGTTCTGGACGGATTTCGGGACCATCACAGTGATCGACGAGAGCGTGGTTGCATCGCTCAAGCCGACGGAGTTCGCCGCCATCCTTGCGGGCGATGCATTCAATATTCTAGAGGTTTGGCAGCCCGATTCGATCGAATTTAGCATCGACGACAATGCTGCGCCGTGCCGGTAAAGGAATCGGTTTGGGGGTCGGAGGGGAGTGGCCGATAAGACCGACCGGTAGAATTGCCTTTGCTGCAGGTCGGGCCGCAGGGTGATCCAGAACCGTTCGCCTAGCTATGATGGTTTAAGATCTCTTGTGGGCCCAATAGATGGTTCACTGAATCGCGCAAGGCTTCGCTAGGTTCGAGATTGCCTGCAGGTAGGGGGGAGCCATTCACGTCGCTTATTATCAAAACTCGGTCGGCGACTTCGTTGTGGCCGATGAGAACGCTATTCTCGGTGCGCTTGCGCAACAACACAGCTTTGCGCTCGAACATCAACAGAAGGGAGCATGGCCCTCTCAGATTCGCCTGCTGCAAACTACACTTGCAGGGCTCAACGATGGGCACATTTTCTTTGAGTTCAGTATTCCACGCATGGGTAAGCGTGCCGACGTTGTTCTGGTCGTTGGTGGCATCGTCTTCGTTCTTGAGTTCAAGGTAGGTGTTGCATCGTTCGATCGCTCCGCCGTCGAGCAAGTTCACGACTACGCGCTTGATCTCAAAAACTTCCACCGTGGCAGCCATTGTGCCATGTCGCAGTGGCTTCTGATCCCGCTTCCGCAAATGCACTGTCCAGATTGTCGATCAGGTAATGCCGGTAGTAGGGTTCATGAAACCGCTCTGGAAATCCTTCCAGCAACCCGTCCCAGCCTCTCTCACGAGCCGTCACAATGCGGGTGCCATTGTGGTGTTGTTGGCGCGCTTTTCGCCGTGGAATTCGCGCCCGCAAATGCGGGTTCGGTATCGAACGCGGCTGGGAAGTCATCCGGTGTGACTTGATATGCGGCTGCTTGGCGGCCAAGGTTCAGATAGTGCTCGATCTGGGGCGGGCTATCGATCTTCTGCAAGCGGCGGAGACGCCACTTCGAGAACTTCATGCCGAGTTTATCGTTTATCCATTTCTGTTCGAGCTTCACATTGTAGCGCGCAAATGACAGAAAGCGGCCTGGCGCACCGATCAGTTCACCTAAGTGGTCATCGCGCAGATCATCAATCTCGCTGTTGACGGTCCAAGCTTTCTTTGGATTGGCGAGCCATTGCATCATTTGGAGAGACAAAGACTGTGCGTCCGACGTCATGCCAAGCAGCGATTTGCCAGCAAACATAATTGCTGGCTTCCAGCGTGATGACCTCGTTGTCACCCGGTAGTCGCCGGTCCCAACCGATATGATAAGAAGCTGATCGTCTCCAAGTTTCCAGGGGATACCTCGTTCCTTCTCGACTCCATCTTTGTCGATGTAGGTCTGCACACCACCCATGCGATAGCCGCGAATTCCAGCCATCATGAAGAGCAGCAGCGAGGGGTCGTTGTAAGGAGAAATACCGCCGTCGACGAAGATGCCGTCAGCATCAGTGGCCTTGGGGTCTTCATGGATTTGGATTTTGTGCGGCCGAAAATAGCTGGGCGCCGCCGTGCTTGCGCGGATCAGGTCAGCGATCCGGTAATGGCGGTTACCGAGCCTGTGTGTGCCTCTATCGGGATAGGACATTGG
>JANRMD010000065.1:0-29200 GCA_033761895.1 Pirellulaceae bacterium
TCATAAAGCGCGCTGCTTGATGTGGATTCAAGACACCGTGATCACTCGCAAACCAGGCGATTCAAAACAGTTGTACTTTATGAGCGACGCTGAAACTGGGAAACCTATTGCTGGCGCGAATCTCGAGTTCTTCGGCTTCGGTTACGAGCCCCTCAAAGACGGGCAGCAACGTATGGCGGTTACTAGTCAAGCCGCCAAGACCGATGCGCTGGGTACCGCCAGCGTGAACTTCGGCAATAACTATCAATGGATCGCCGTTGGCCGTGCTGCCAATGGTCGCCTTGCGCTGCTGGGTATGGAGCACATCTGGCAACAAGCCCTCGCGCTGCAATCGATGAACGAACTAAAGGGGTACGGTATCAGCGATCGTCCCATGTATCGACCTGGTGAAACGGTCAAGACAAAATTCTGGCTTGCCCACACCGTTTATGGTGATGTGAAGGCGCCGAGAGCTGCTGCGATACCGGTTACCGTTTCGATGCGCGACCAACAAGGCGTTGTGCTGGCAAGCAAAGAGATAACCACCGATCGCTTTGGCTCGTGCGAGGCCACTTTCGAACTTCCCAAGTCGATTGGCTTGGGACGATTTCAATTCGACTTAACATCCACTGCGTCCGGTTGGATTCAATCTTCATTGGCAATTCGAGTCGAAGAATATCGCAAGCCCGAATTCGAGGTCAAAGTGCTCGCGCCTGAACGACCGGTGGCGCTTGGCGAACCTGTGGAAGCGCGTATCCAAGCCAAGTACTACTTCGGCTCGCCGGTTACCGATGCGGACGTAACGGTGCGTGTACAACGCAGTACCTACAGCGACAATTACTATCCGATCGGGCGTTTCGATTGGTGCTATGGTCCTGGGTACTGGTGGTTCGCAGAGGATTACGTTTGGTATCCAGGCTTTAGTAAATGGCGAGGCTGCTGGGCACCGCTTCCGCCGTGGTGGCCCAACTTCGGTCAAGAACCCGCGGAGATTGTGCTAGAACAAGAACTGACGCTTGATGCGACGGGCGAAGCCAAGATCAAGATCGATACGGCAATTGCCAAAGCCATTTACGGCGATGAAGATCACAAGTACACGATTTCTGTTGAAGTCCGCGATGCATCCCGCCGCACGTTGACCGCCGAAGGGAGCGTCATCGCCGCTCGTGAGGCCTTCAAGATCTACTCTTGGGTCGATCGTGGTTTCTACAACGTGAAAGACAAAATCGTCGCTAACTTCCACGCTCGGACTCTCGATGGAACCGCCATCGAAGCTAGCGGCAAACTGGACCTGTTGAGGATTTCCTATGATGCGAATGGAAAACCAACGGAACGTGTCGTCGACAGCTTTGACGCGAAGACGAACGCCGAAGGACTATACACACAAGTGCTGGAAGCGGGCGCGGCTGGCCAATATCGCTTGCGATTGCAATTGAAAGATAACGCTGGCCACGAAGTTGAAAGCGGCTATATCTTCACTGTTCGCGGGCGAGCGACGGATGGCAAAGATTTTCGATACAACGGTCTGGAACTTACCACGGATAAACGGGAATACGCAGCAGGCGAAACCGTCAAGCTGATGCTGGCGGCCGATCGTGACGACGCCCAGGTGTATGTCTTTGTGCGGCCGTCCTCAGGAGTGTATGCAACACCCAAGTTGGTTCCGTTGCAGTCAAAATCAGCTGTAATTGAAATTGCGGTAACTGAAGCTGACCAACCGAATTTCTTTGTGGAAGCCTTTACGGTTTACGATGGTGCGGTGCATCAAAAGATTCGCGAGATCATCGTTCCACCGGCAAACCGCACGCTTAATGTAAAACTAACGGCTGACAAGCCAGAATATCTGCCGGGTGAAGAAGCGGAGATAGAACTGCTGGTCACGGATCCCGATGGAAAACCAGTGTCGGGCTCGTGCCTGATCGCTGCTTACGATAGTTCGCTGGACCAAATCGCCAGCGATGTGTTGCCGACGGACATTCGCGAGTTCTTCTGGAAGTGGCGTCGCAGTCATCAACCACAACAGCGCTGCAATGTGGATCAAGCAACTTATCTGGTGGCCATTGATGGCGTGCCTATCATGAGTCCACTCGGTCGGTTTGGTGAAAGCCAAGCGGATGACTTTGATGCAGTATCTACCACCTCTCTTCAGATTGCCTCGAAATCCAAACCAGGTGCACGAATGCCAGGTGGACGGACGTCAGGTTTGCGAATGCTAAGTGGACGGATGGGAGGTGGTGGCATGGGAGGTGGTGGCATGGAAATGATGTCAGCAGCACCGATGTCGCTCGCAGATGCTTCAGGTTACGCAGCCGGTGCCGACGGCGGGAAGATGGCTAAGGGTGCTGTACCGGGTGGAGGCGGTGGTGGCCTGCAAGGTCCCAAACCGGTGGTTCGCAAGGACTTTGCCGATTCCGCCTTGTGGCTCGGGAACTTGGTCACCGATACGCAAGGCCGCGCGAAAGCCAAATTCAAGATGCCTGACAATTTAACCACCTGGAAGATAAGTGGCTGGGCGGTCGGTGCCAAGACAGAAGTCGGCTCAGTCGAAATCAAGGCCGTCACGCGCCGCAACTTGTTGGTCAGACTGCAGACGCCCCGCTTCCTCGTTCAACGGGACGAAGCCGTTCTATCTGCCATCGTCAACAACGACTTTAATGTCGATAAGCAGGTCCGTGTGAAGTTAGAGATCGATGGCCAAACACAACTGGAGTTGATGTCTGGGGTCGCCGAAGAGCAAGTGGTGTTGGTGAAGTCGCACGGACAAACTCGGGTTGATTGGCGAACAACAGCTCTGGCCGAAGGTGATGTGAAGTTGCGTGTGTCGGCGATTGCCGATGACGCAGCGGATGCAGTTGAGCAATCTTTGCCGATCTTGGTGCACGGTTTCTTGAAGACCGATTCGTTTGCCGGAACGATCCGCGGCGATAAGGAAAACGCGAAAGTTACGATAACCGTGCCGGCTGAACGCCGAATCGAACAATCCGAGTTGGTTGTTCGCGTGAGTCCAACTTTGGCGATGGCGATGGTCGACGCGCTGCCTTACTTGGCGGAGTACCCCTACGGATGCACTGAGCAAACGTTGAACCGATTCCTGCCGACCGTACTAACGCAACGCGTTTTGCTCGATCGGAAGATTGATCTGGCCAAACTTAAGGCCAGCCGCAACAACCTCAACGCTCAAGAATTGGGTGATCCTGACGCGCGGCGAACGCGATGGCAACGCTTTGAGCGCAACCCCGTTTATGACCGCGAAGTGGTCGATGACATGGTCGCAAGTGGCGTCCAAAAGCTGACCAATATGCAAAATGGGGACGGCGGCTGGGGATGGTTCAGTGGCCAGGGTGAAGTCAGCTACCCGCATACGACCGCGACGGTTGTGCGTGGTTTGCAAATCGCTGTTCAAAACGAAGTTGCCATTGTGCCCGACGTTTTGGCTCGCGGCGTCAATTGGCTTGAACAATATCAGAACGGCGAACTCCAGAAACTGAAGAATGGAACCATAAAGCCCACTCCGACTCAGCCTTACAAGAGCCAGCCCGATAATACCGATGCCCTGGTGTTTCATGTGTTGTCGCTAGCCGACCGAGTCAATCCAGAAATGCAACAACTCTTGTATGATGGTCGTCAGCACTTGAGCGTTTATGGCAAGTCGCTCTTGGCATGGTCGACACACAAAGCGGGCAATGTCGAACAGACCGCTATGTTGCGTCAGAATATTGAACAGTTCCTCGTTGAAGATGCAGAGAACGAGACCGCTTACTTGCGCGATGAGAGCTCTTGGTGGTATTGGTACGGTAGCCAGATTGAAGCAACGGCGATGTACCTCAAATTGCTGGCCGTCCAAGATCCTCAAGGCCAAGTGGCGCCGCGTCTGGTCAAGTACTTGCTCAACAACCGCAAGCACGCGACCTACTGGAATAGCACTCGCGATACGGCCTTAGTTGTCGAAGCCTTTTCGGATTACTTGAAAGCGACTGGCGAAGGTACTTCCACGGTTGCTGCCGAGGTTTGGTTGAGCGGCAAACGCTTGGGCCGCGTCGAGTTCACTCCTGAAAACTTGTTCACGGTGAACAACACCATCGCAATCAGCGGAGCTGCAATTCCGACGGGTGAACAGCAACTCGAGATTCGTCGCACCGGTGATGGGCCGCTGTACTGGAATGCTTATTCGACGAATTTCACCGTGGAAGAGGAGATTAAGCCTGCTGGATTGGAGGTGAAGATCGAGCGTCGTTACTACTCGCTGACACCGACTCAAAAGGAACTTCGTTTACCAGGCAAAAATGCTGCTGTCGTGGACACGCAACGTGCCGGATTCGAACGGGTGCAACTGCAAGACCTCGCCGAAGTTCCTAGTGGCCAATTGGTCGAAGTGGAACTGTTGATTGAGAGCAAGAACGACTACGAGTACTTGTTGATCGAAGACAACAAACCGGCCTGCCTTGAAGCCGTCGACACGCAAAGTGGTTACTTCAACTCAGCAGGGCTGAGCATCTATCGCGAATTGCGTGACAAGAAAGTTGGTTTATGCATCCGTTGGCTACCTCGCGGTAAATACTCGGTGCGCTACCAATTGCGTAGCGAGGCACCCGGGAAATTCACCGCTTTGCCAGCGAAGATCGAAGGCATGTATGCTCCCGAACTGGTGGGCAACTCCGCCGATTTCGATGTGCGTGTTTTGGACGAACGTTGATTTCGGCGTGCTTGTTATCTCTGCGGTCGGTAGAAGAACTCGGCGTCGCTGCGATTGTCGAGTGGCGGCTCAGCTGGATAAGTTCCATCAAACCAAGGTTGATTTTGGTATTGAGGCGATAGCGGAAAGCCGTTGCTGGGATTGGGTACATAAGTTGGCGTCGGGTAACCTTGGTTCGAGTTCCAACGTGGATAGCCCGGATACCAGTTCGGTTGCCCCATTGGTGGCTGCCCCATTGGTGGTTGACCCATGAACGGAGTTGAACCGGGAGGTGCTTGATAACCGTGGGGCGCGGCGTTCCAAGGTCGGCCGATGTTGCTGTTGATGTTAGCGTTGAACATGCCATAGGGAGCTTGAGGGCCCCAAGCATCGTAGGGTGTGCCGTAAGGTCGGAACGGGAATCGCCACTGTTCGTAAGGCACCACCGGGGCTCCCCACTGCTCAACGATGTGCATGTTGTCCGCAGAAGTGGCGCCTTGCAGGGTGCTGCGATAATTTCGATAGCCGCTGCGCTGGAACGTTGGATCGCGGCGAGCTATTGGTTGGACCGGTTGGGCGTACTGGTCGACCCGCTGCCCGCGAACAGGTTCGTGGGTATAAGTCGATGGCCAAGTCATCCAGTCATCGGCGCTGGCGGCGCCGTTGAACAAGAAAAGAGCCCAGGCGAAAGTGATAGCGCCCAGGAGAGAAATCTTCCGCGAACAGTCAGTTTTGTAAGCAGTGGTGTTCATAGCTTCCAGGCTAATTGCCTGTCGGCTGAAATCACTCAAAGTGGCTGGAATCTTGCTTATTCGCCGAAAAATCGTTGCGAGTTTAACGATGGTAGGGGATTTTAGGCACTTTTGAGGCCTGCAAGCTGCCGACAAAATTCCCTGCTTTGGTCTGCGTTTTCGCGTCAGGTTTTCTATTCTACTGGGTGTAACCTTTAGGAGAATTGATGACGCAACCATGGCCTGAGACTCGCGATACGCTGCTTACCCGATTGCGGAATCCTGCTGATCAGCAGGCATGGGAGGATTTTGTAATGCTCTACCAGCCATTGATCGTGAGATTCGCGATTCGCCAGGGACTTCAAGACGCGGATGCCAACGACATTTCGCAACGGGTCTTATGGACGGTCGCGCGAGCGGCGGAGAATTTCCAAATTGGAGAACGGCACGGTAGCTTTCGAGGTTGGCTTGCGACGGTCACGACCAACGCGGTGCTCAATCTTATGCAACGGGAGTCGAAGCATCGTGGATCTGGACGGACAAGCGTCTGGGAACTGATGGAGCAAGTCGCTGAGCCGGCCGCTGAGTTGTCGGCTGCTTGGCGCGACGAGCATCGCAGTGCGATGTTTCGCATCGCTGCCCAGAAAGTTCGCTCCAAGTTCACTGAGGACGTTTGGAGACTGTTCTGGCGGACAGCGGTCGACGGTGAAGCGATCGAAGCCGTAGCCAAAGACCTTAGCAAATCGATTGGCGCCGCCTACGCGGCTCGTAGTCGAGTGTTGGCGGCGATAAGAAAAGAAACGACTCACATCGCACAGTCAGAAAGCAGTTAGGAGGATCAGTTTTGATGTTGAGAGTTTCGGGCTTTCGCAACCCGAAGCGTCAGCGAGGGAACGAGTAACGGCGTCAACTTGACGATGCAGAAAGATGATTACCTGGGATCAAAATGGCTGACTGCTCCAAAGAGAACTTGCAAGCGTATCTTGATGAAACGCTCGACGAAGCGCTGCACGCTCAATTGCTTGCGCACCTTGATCGATGTGAGTCATGTCGGCAACAGATCGAAGAGCGCGCGGGCTCAGCTGAGGATTGGTTGATGGTCAAGAAAGCTCTCGGTGCATGCGAGCTGAATGCGGAGGGTAACTTCGTCGATGAACGCACCTTGGCGGAAGCATTCGGTCAATCGCAATCAACGGATCTGTTGTCGCTCCATCAGATACTGTCCCCCTCAGACGACCCGCGAGCGGCGGGGCGGATCGGACCGTTCGAGATCACCGGCGTGATCGGCTCCGGTGGCATGGGATTGGTTCTCAAAGCACGCGATCCAGCGCTTGATCGCTACGTGGCGGTCAAGATTCTTGCTCCGCATTTGGCTAAATCGCAAAGTGCACGCAAGCGTTTTGCTCGGGAGGCTCGCGCTGCGGCTGCGGTAATTCATGACAATGTGATTGCGATTTATCAGGTCGCAGAGTGGAATGAGCTGCCCTACCTCGTAATGCCGTACATGCCGGACCCTTCCTTGCAGCAGCGGATCGATGACCAAGGTCGGCTTGATCTCGAATCGACTCTTTCGATCGGTATGCAGGTTGCGAGAGGGCTAGCCGCGGCGCATACGCAAGGCTTAGTGCATCGCGACGTAAAGCCTGCCAACGTTCTGTTGGCCAAGGGAACTGAACGAGCGATTATTACGGACTTTGGTTTAGCACGTGCGGCCGACGACGCGACGTTAACGCGCATCGGTTTGCTGGCAGGAACGCCCCACTATATGTCCCCCGAACAAGCTCGTGGGGAGTCGGTCGATCAGAAAAGCGACCTGTTTAGCCTGGGGAGTCTGCTGTTTGCCATGCTCACTGGCCAACCGCCCATCGCCAATGAACTTGGAAGCGAGACGATTCAAAAAATCGCGAGTGGCAAGATTCCTTCACTCACCTCACAATCGCTGACGATTCCAGTGTGGTTGGTTACGTTGGTCGATTGGTTGCATAAACCCAAGCCGAGCGATCGTCCAGAGTCGGCTGCCCAAGTGGCCTTGTTGCTTGAGCAGTGTTTGGCTCATCATCGACAACCGGACACCCAGCCGATACCCGAGTGCTTGCTGCCAGTGCGCAGCGCAAATCCAAGGTTCGGGGCTCTCGCCATGCTTGCGATCGCTTGCGCGATCGCGGCGGTTGCTGGGCCATTCCTGCTCCCGAAGCGAATCCCGAGTCACAAGGCTACGCCCTTGAGTTCGGGAAAACCAGCTGAGCCAAGCGAAACCTTACAAACGGCTGCACCAAGGAGCAGCGAGTGGTTTGGCGAACAAGTTGATATTGCTGCCCTTCGGAATCGCGCAAACGAATCACAAACCACTATTGTTCAAGATTGGGGCACCCAGCCTGAGGCTATAGCGAATGAAGCAATTGAAGCGAATACAACCAGTCCATTCATCCAAAATCCAAATGTGGAGTGAGCAAGATATGATGAATTACCTAAGCCTCTCTTCCCCAAGCCCCAACTTGTCGAAGTGCAGCAGCGAAGGGGCGCCGCAGTCTTACGCTGGCGCTGGAGTCCGCAAGCACGGAGACAAGGGAGCTTGCGGCACCTTGCATTATGGCGCTCGCCTAGGGATCACTCAGTGTCCTACTTTGATACTAGGTTTGTGTTTGTTTTTCGCGTCTCCGAGCAACTTTTTAACGTCGACGGCAAGTGCTTGGCCGTCGACCTTTCAAGCGGATGACGAGACGCTGGACGCTCTTTTGGTCAAATACAACAGCCGAGTTCAAGCAGTTGGGCGAAATCATCCGTCGGCGGTAGATTTGCGACGTGACATTGATGAGAAGATTAAGGCAGGGGCACGTTGCGACCGTGATCTGATGACGAAGAGTTTGGAGCGTTATCGAAATCAATACCGTTCGACTCGAGACGAACTAGGCGAATCGCATCCGACTGTCGCTGAGGTAGTTGCGAACATCGCGCTGCTTACTGAGTTGCTTGCTAATGAACCCGACTACATTGTGGATCATGTAGACGACCTTATTCAGTTAAAGGAGAAATGGCCAACTGGCATCCTCTATGTCGCGAACGGGCGTCATACTGGAACTGTGCGCGTGGAAGCCAATGCAACATTGATCGATGTTCCTGAAGGAACGGATAATGGCATTAAGGTTGGTATGCACTTTTATCTTTATGTGATCAAGAGCCTCAGGCAGCCTAGGACCGATGGTGAAAACTACACGCTAGGGCGGGTTACTAGCGTTGAGCCCAAACAATCGGTAGTTCAATTCGAGGGCAAGGGAAAGCTAGACACTCGAAGTATGGTCTATTACTCACAGCCAGGCTTCAAGCTTGGTAGTCTCATTATCACAGTGCGATTTGACGAGGAGACATGGAAGAACCGAACGCTGATGAATGCCTTTCTTGGCGACCTGCTTCACAACTGTTCGGGAGACGAGTTGGCCAAGCTAAATGTTCTGGTTACTGACCTACCAAGGTCAGGGTGTCAAATCGATCTACTACCCGTCGGACCGAAGGGGCACACTGAAGAGCAACTTCGCACTTTAAAGGCGCTGGATAGTTTTATTAAGCAGCAGCATTACTTCAAAAACATGAAGTTGAATTCGGTGACTTCCTTTGAGAAAGCTCGACCAGCCGCTCGCGATGCGGATGGAGCCGAGAAGGAACGTCTGAATCAACGACTAAAAGAGCAATCACGTGCAAGCACAGAAGCACTAACGCCTTTAATGCGGCAGCGCGTCAGGTCGTTTGAACTCAATTCAGCGTTGAGTAATTGGCAGGAAAACGAACTTCAAGGAGTTCCGCCGGATACGCTCGAAAAGACGCTTGCGAGTTTACGGACTAGGGCCAATGAACTGGAGGGGGCGAGTCTTGAGAAAGCCAACGAAGCGCGGCGTTTGCTGGCTGCGGCGATGCCTGAGACATCTGAAGATACTGAAAAAATCAAAGCTGAACTGCGAGCTGCTGTCGACGAGGCGTTTAACGCACGACAGAAGCTCCAGCTGATGGAGTTTACGTCGCTTACCTTGCAAGTTCAAACGATGTTGCGAAAGTTGAACCAACGCAGCGAGAGTCAAGCTGAAATTGTTGATCGGCGCGTAGATGATTTGCTGAACCCCAACTATCGCTGGGATAGCGGTACTGTGCCACTAATTTCTAATGGCGATTTGGAAAAAGGCCTTGCAAGTAATCGCGATATCGGATGGCAAATCAACGAAATTGACGGCGCGCTGGAATTCATCTTGCAGCTGCCCAAAAATCAAGCGCAAGTTGTTGAACCCGGCGATGTCAAAATGGCGATTCCGGAGTCTTTGAAAGGCCGCTTCACTCGGGTTGTGGTGAGATTCGGTTCGGCTGAGCTACCGCGTTCACCAAGCATTGAAGAGTTAAAGCTTCTGCCAACCCCAGATCAATCTTCGTCAAGCACTCCAGCAACAACTGCTACGCTCGAATACAAGTTAGACGACGATGGGAAGTTTCAAATTGTGATTGCCATTCCACCTGCGAAGCAGTGGTCCATGAAGGAGGGTAACCAGGAATATGTCGTGAACCTGCCGGGAGCTGTAGCCGCGGGCGCTTCGGCGGTCCTACTGCGACTGTCGTATGCCGAGCAGGTCACTGGGTTAGTCACATTTCGCGGCAAGCCGATCACCGGTAGCATCGAGTTCTTCGTGGACTCCGCACAGCTTTCCGCTGCAAAGATCGCCGAGACAGGGGAGTTTCAAGTCGCTTTACGCCCGGGTAAATACAAGGTGACGATCAACCCCGATTCCGACGTTGCCGCAAAAGTGATTCCTTCCAAATACAAGAGTTGGAGTGAAACGCCGATAGAGATTGATGTCAGTACCGGTAATTCCAATTTTCAGATTGAGCTGAGCAAATAGCTTTAGTCGATGCTCTTGCGCGATAGGCCTTTGATCATGGCGAGTATGTCATCGACTCTGGCGACCAGCTGGCTCTTGGCGGTATCGAGCAGCCAACTCTCTACCTTGCTCTTGCCTGTGGCTTGCAGGGCACGGAGTTTAAGCTGTGTGTCGAGCAGTTCACGAATCGTCTCGTCCATCTTGCCGACGTTGAAGTGGAAGCTGGCGATGAAAAGCAGATCACATACTTCGCTTTGCCCCTTGGAAGCGGTCGTTTCCAACAGCACTTCGGTCAACGCGTCTTTGCTGCCGTTACGAATTTGAGCCCAACTGGACATTCGTCGTCGCGCCGATTCGGGCAGGGAAGCGGCTTCGCTGAGGAAACGCTTGCGATCTTCCATGCTGCAAAGCAACATCCACCGCGCCACGAGCAGGTCGTAGACCGTATCATATTCACCATACTTGCAATCCATCAACAGTTGGCGGGCCAACTCCATCGAATCGGTGTCTCGTTTGCGGATTAACGCCTCGACCTTCAACATGGTCAAGAGCGGTTGCAGGTCACTGTCCTTTCCCTCTTCCAGTGTTCGCATGGTGGCTAAGGCTCTATCCCAATCCGCTTGCTCCATCAACTGCAGGACTGGACCAAACCTTGGGTCGCTCGTTTCCACTGGTTCCGGCGCGGGCCCTGCTGAAGCAACCGAAGATGAAGGAATCTTAGTGTTGGATGGCTCTACGACCGGCTCAGTGGGTAGCTTCGCGGTTTCCTCGGCTGGAGCAACTGGTGTTGGTGTGAGTACAGTCGGCTGCGGTGCCTTTTCTACCGCACTTACTATTGCTTTGT
Source organism: Pirellulaceae bacterium (assembly GCA_033761895.1). GTDB lineage: Bacteria > Planctomycetota > Planctomycetia > Pirellulales > Pirellulaceae > Aureliella. The sequence goes on from JANRMD010000065.1 coordinate 11,083, forward strand.
CGGACGACTTCGCGGGCGCATTATCAGGTGCATTATCGGGCTCGTTCGCGATTTCGTTCGCAAGTTCTTTCTCGGGTTCTTTCTCGACAAGTTTGCCATCCGCTGGTGCGATCACCATGGACTTGTAGGCGGCCTTTTTCTGTCGCTCAGTAGACAAAGAGCTTTGCCATGCCCCGACAATGACTGCGGCTGAAATCCCGACGCAGAACAGAAACGCCAAGGCTTGCATGTTCAAGATGCCGAAGGAAACCTTGTGGAAGAACTCTTCGGTGGCGTAGTAGAGTGCCCAAACGTCAACTGACACACGCCGAGTCCCGATCAGTTCATCCGTTGGTTCGTATTGTGGCTGGTAGGCCACTGGGCTGGACTCGGAACCCGAGAGCGCGGTTCGCCTCGTGGGAGTGGTAAGAGCGAGTTCGGCATTCGCTTCCGAGTCTTCGAGAATGCCTGGCACGACTCGTTCGACCGTAACTGGGGCAGCAACAGCCTGTACGCGTGATTCGATTCGTGACTCTATTTTGAGGCGGGCTTCTGCGGCCGCATCATTTTGATGAATGTAGGTGGCTGCTGCCTGGCGGAGTTCCTCGGTTGACTTGTCAAGCTTGTACCAAGCGACGAGGATGTCGATCAGTTCTTGCTCCGTCAACTTTTTGCCATTCTTATCCATAGAACATCAACCTAAAATGGAATACCGCACTTTTGGAGCGTATGAATTCTTCAATTGGCGCTACTCTTAGGTGGACATTCTGCACAGTACCTCGGTTTTTTTCAAGCGTTGGGCAACTTCCATTGTAGTCCATTCTCGGCACATTGGGCTGCGATTACCGGCCAGTTCATGCAAACTTAAAGCGTGGCTGGTACATGGTTGGAACCTTTGTTGGCTAGTTGGGTGGAATTGGGTGATTAGTTAAAGCTGGACTTGGACAGTGGTGCATTCAACCGCTAGAGATGGCATAAACGGCTTATGCGACACGGGCGATGATTACCTTTCTAGAAAGCCATCAATTCAGGGAGTCAGACAGTTCCTGGGATGCCGATAACTGGTTATCCGCCTCGAAAAGTTGACTCAAGGGAATCGGTCCATGTTTGCAGATGAGTACTTAACGGATGTCGTTGTTGGATTGGGGTCGAACAATTTGGCGATCGAAAATCCAGTAGTTTCACCTCAGAAGAATGGAGGTGACGGACAGCTGCGTGTCTTGGTGCTCGAAGATGATGTGCTGCAACTGGAACTTTTGCTCGACCACCTTCAGTCGGTTGGGCTGGCGACGGTCGGTGTGACAACAATTGCGGAAGCACGCCAACAGTTGAATGATGCCAAGTTCAACTTGGCGATTTTTGACGTTCAGTTGCCCGATGGTTCTGGCTTGGAGCTGTGCAATTCGATCGCCGACGATTCGCGTTTTTGCAGTATGCCGACCATTGTGCTTAGCAGCATGAATCAAGCCAATATGGTGCGACAAACACGTGCAGCGGGTGCGAGTTTCTTCATTGGCAAGCCGTACGACCCGAATGTGCTGTTGACGGTCATTGAACGTGCCCTCGGAACCGATTTGCAATAGTAATTTGGTTTCGGTCCGTTTTGGGGCCTTCATGGGTGCAATCATAGTGCAACAGTAGCTCAACTTCACGACTTGGGTACAATAGGAACATAAGATAAAACGTTGTAACCGAAGAATATCGACTGATTTGGCGAAGAAACTCTTGCCTACATGAACCAATCAATTTGGCCCGATGGCGACCAAACTTCTGAACTGCTCAGCGGAGCGCGTGAGGGTGACGAGCATGCAGTGGACGAGTTGCTCGATAGGCATCGCGATTCACTGCGGCGGATGATAAACCTGCGTCTGGACCAACGCATTAAGCGTCGTATCGACGTTAGTGATGTAGTTCAAGATGTTCTAGTCGAGGCCAGTCGGCGTTTGAAGGATTATTTGGCCGACCCGTCCATGGCGTTCCATTTGTGGATTCGTCAAATCGCCAAAGACCGGATCATTGACGCTCATCGCCGTCATCGGGTCTCTGCCAAGCGCAGTGTCGATCGCGAACAGCCTTTGGCTGTGGCCGGAGCAGTTGATCAATCCACGATGGACTTGGCTGGCCAGTTGTGCGATCACGAACTGACGCCAGCAGCCGCAGCGACTCAACGTGAACTCGCAGTGCATGTGCAAGGCGCGATAGAGCAGTTGGACGAAAAGGACCGTGACATTATTCTCATGCGTCACTACGAGCAGCTGAGCAATCAAGAAATTGCAAGCTCTTTGGGATTAACCGAGCCAGCGGCCAGCATGCGCTACCTGCGTGCTCTGCGAAGATTGCGCACTGTCCTAGACGGCGGTGAAGCAAACGCTGACGAACACGACTAGTGCTTCGTCCATCTTTAATTTGGGGTTGGCACGCTCTGAGGCTTTGCGAAGGGCGTTGCGATTTACACTAGAGCCACGCCCTTCGAATACTCAGGGCGTGCCACCCTATCACCCCTAATCCCAAAATTAAAGTTGGATGAAGCACTAGTGGAGCGTCAAACTTAAATATTAGGATTAGCCGTAGTGCGCTAGCACCGGTTACCGCGGCGAAAACCGGACGCCAGCGCCTTCCGGCTGATCAAGTCAATCCAGCCATTCTCTAATCGCGACCATCTGTTCGTATAGCAAAAAGAAAACGGGCGTCTTGCGACACCCGTTTCCGTATAAATTTGCCAACGGCATTCCGAATAATTCTTATTCGGATTTAGCTGCAGATGAATTGCTTTCGGTGCTGGTGCTAGTTGAATAACCAGGCGAGGCATTCTCTGAAACGCGACGCATTTGTTCCGCTTGGTTGATCAAGCTGGTCAGTTGAAATGCAGATTGCAATTCAGTGCGATCGAAGAACTTGATGTTGCCGATGTATTGGGATTCGATTCGGTTTTTGTGTGCCAATTCGTCCCAGGACATATGGTTAGCGATGTGCCAGGCTGCTGCTTGAGCGGTGTTCTGTGGCACTTTGCCTTGACCGAGAACGGTGCACAGGTCACGTACACGTGGATCGGCATTCACTTCTTCAAGTGGAACGATCTTGTACTTCATGCGTGGGTTGGGATCTTGCTTACCGTGTTCGAGGCAAACGCAAGGGACTTTGAGTTTCCCGGGACGGTCGGGATTGACGCGGAACATTCCGCCCATACCACCGCCACCCATGCCACCCATGCCGCCGCCCATACCACCCATACCGCCGCCCATGCCTCCCATGCCGCCACCCATACCACCCATGCCGCCGCCCATACCTTGGCCGCCGCCCATGCCTCCCATGCCGCCACCCATACCACCCATGCCGCCGCCCATGCCTCCCATGCCACCCATACCGCCGCCCATGCCACCCATTCCGCCCATACCCATGCCGCCCATGCCCATTTGGCCGAGCACCGAAACGGCACCGAAGGTAGCAGGCAGTTTGATGTTAAGTGGCTTGTCGCCCTTATTGCGGATCACAACGGATGCTTGCGTGGCATCTTTGGGAATCAGCTGGACCTCGATTTTCCCGTCCTTGATAGCCTCGAACATTTCCACTGCTTCGATGGGTTCGGTGTTCTTCTCTTTCTTACCAGTTTCGTTGGCGTGCACTGGCAGGACCAGCGTAGTTGCCAACATGGCGAGAAAACTCAGCGTCAGTAAGAAGTGATTTTTCATGACATTCCTCTACAAATTTTTCTCAACCTCTGTTCCGAAATAGTCAACGCCTAGCCTTTGGAAACATCGCAAAATTGGGCTCGCAAGCCTCTAAATTACGAACCCTACATTCAAATGAATGCACGCGAATCAATATCCGTTGGCGAGAACTTTTTCATCCTAGTCGAATTCACCCCCATTTCCAAGCGATTTTCTAGTTTTCCTAGCTTGCAATTTGAAAATCAGGCTGCCGTTCAGGGTACGCCCAGCCCTGTCAGCGGACCGCAGCGGTTTCAGGCAGGCGTGCCGGTTGTGGAGCGATGCAGCGAAAAGTGGGAAAAGCGGCACTTCTCGCCGATCGCCACCATCCTAGCTTGCTAGGTGGAGCGATGACTGATTAGCTAACTGCAAAGTTGACCGAAACCTCCCGCCCCGCCCGTTCGGTTTGCAAGCTCTGCTTGCAAACCAAACGAGCGGGGGCGGGAGAGTGCTTTAGTGTGATGATTTAGCTGAAAAGTCGTAATTCCACCGAGTAAACTCGGTGGCGATCTGCGAGAAGTGTGGAAAAGCAGCATAAACAGTGGCTGCTTGAGTGCGTTGTCGATTTCAGTCTCACCCTACAACCGTTTTTTTCCTTTCCGCAGGCGTTCGACCAGTCAATTGCTGCTCTGGTTGTGCATTCCGACCCGACTGACCGCTTGCAAAGCCCGTTGCGCTGGCTTAACTTCTGGGTCCGCGGAGAATAACTCCAAAAGCCGTCGGTAGTTTTAGTCAACTGGCGACGCAACCCCGCTCATGAAATACAGTCGCCAACCGGCGGCTGTTCTAGAACTGTGACCCCTTGAGAAGGAATGAACACAATGTCGCTGTATGTAGGTGAAGCTCTGGTTGGCGATGGTAACGAAATCGCTCACATCGACCTGATGATCGGTAGCAAGACTGGTCCTGTTGGCGTTGCATTTGCAAATGCACTGGCGACTCAAAGTGCTGGCCATACCAATTTGCTGGCCGTGCTTGAGCCAAACTTGGCTGTGAAGCCTTCGACCGTCATGATCACCAAGGTCACCATCAAGGGTATGAAGCAAGCGGTTCAAATGTTCGGCCCAGCTCAATTTGCGGTTGCCAAAGCCGTGGCTGATTCAGTTGGTGCTGGCGTTATCAAAGCTGATCAAGCTGAAGACCTTGTGATCGTATGCGGCGTATTCATCCACCCAGCCGCTGAAGACAACGCCAAGATCTACAAGTACAACTACGAAGCGACCATGCAAGCGATCGCTGCAGCCATGAAGAGCACTCCAAGCGCTCAAGAAATGCTGTCGAAGAAAGACGCTTCAGCTCACCCATTCAAGGGCTTTGCATAGTGTCGTAAGCGGCCAGCTTTCGCGCACGCATAAGTAGTTTTTTATATTAGGTCACAAGCTGTTCAGTTTGTGACCTTTTTTCATAGACCATCAACTCATTCGAGGCACCCAATGACTCATCCACGCATCCTGATTCAGTTTGATTCCGATTCGCACGCAAGCGTCTTTGATTCAGTCGTTGCGGTGGACTCAGGCGTTGACCACTTGTTGCAATATGCCAACATCGAACCAACCAATGTTCGTCCGTTAGTTCATGGAGCGATGTTTACGCGCGGGCCTAAGGAGCTGCAAAACACCGCCATTTTTATCGGCGGATCCAATGCCGCCCTGGGTGATTCGATTGGCGAACAGGTCAAGCAGACATTCTTTGGACCGGTACGTGTTTCAGTGATGGTGGATGGCAATGGAGCGAACACAACGGCTGCAGCTGCAGTGTTGTGCGCAGCGCGACATGTCGATCTGTCTGCGACCACAGCCATCGTGCTGGGGGGCACCGGTCCGGTTGGAATGCGAGTCGCGAGGTTGCTTCTGCGGCAAGGTTCGAAAGTTATCCTAACTTCCCGCGATGCAGTTCGGGCAGAAGCTGCTTGCGAGTCGCTGCGCAAGCGCCTCGGTTCACCTGCCGAAGGGAAACTGACGGCGGTTGGTTTAACCGATAGCAACGAACTACGGAAAGCTCTGGCTAACTCGGCGATTATCTTCAGTTGCGGCGCGGCTGGCGCAACGCTTCTTGACGCCGACCATTTAGCTTTAGCAGAGCAAGCCAAAGTTGCCATTGACCTCAATGCAGTCCCACCCGCTGGTATCGAAGGGATTGGTGTCATGGACAAAGCCGTCCAACGCGGCAACCGTTTTGACTACGGCGCCATCGGCGTGGGTGGGCTGAAAATGAAAATCCACCGCGAGTCAATTCAATCACTCTTCACTCGCAATGACTTGTACTTGGACGCTGAAGAGATTTACGCGGTAGGGGAACAGATTGAGAAGGCGAGGTCCTTGTAGAGGTTGGCATGGGAATGATGAGCACGAAGGTTGCTATTAGAGTTTGATGACACGCTCGCCAGCGGAGGCTTGGGGGTGGCTTTGAATACCTTTCAGTTCTTGCGAGTTTGGGGCGTCGCGACCAACTTTGATGGTGTAGGTGCCCCCTTCGTGAAACACGGGAGGTTGGAAATTGTTGCCTGGCACTCGGAGGGTGTACAAGACTTCGCCCAAGGTCTCATCGATGACTTGCACCACAGGCTGGCTTTGGTTTTCGAATTTCAATTTTGGTAACCAGGCGCGAGGAGTGCGTCCGTCGTTATCTTGCGCCGCAATCGTAATGGGCCAACCAGGAAACTGAGCTCGATCACCCTCTGCTGCGTTGGCAAATCGCGGCCAGCATTCGAAGGTAATCTGGCGATTGGCTTTGTTGAAGCGAACGATGCCGTAGCCGTCCGCGCGTTGGCGTTCATTGGAAACATCTTGTGGGTTAGCATACGCGAGCATCGAGATCTTGTTACCAAGGCCATCCAAAAAATCTCCCGTCCAAGGAAGCGGACTGTTCGCGATAGGATTCGGTCCAGGTTTCTCATCCAGTGGATGCCACCAGCGACCGTAGATGGTGTTCACCAACGCTGGGCTGGTGAAGGCATAGGGGCCATCACCAAACGCTTCGACACCGTGCTTCACAACGACGGCCAAGTGTTGGTCGCCGCACAAGTGAACTGCCTGCACGCGCCGTAGAGCTTGCAGGGCTTTGTTCCGGCCCGCTTGTGGCCAGCCGTTGCAATCCAAGTCGGCTAAAAGACGCTCGTTGCGTTTGCCGTGCATATGCACAGCGCCGCAAAAAGCCGTTTGAGAAAGGACCGCTTTCAGAGTGGCGCCTGACCAATCTTCGCTCCACGTATCTAAGAAGCGAAGTTGACGATCACCGAGTAACTCGAGTCCAGGTAAATCGATAGTTTGGGGATCATAACTGGTGTCATTAATGTGATCGGGGCGCGGTCCCATCTTGGGAATCTTGCCCGCCGGACCTGACTTGAATTTACGGTCTTCAAGTATCGCAAAGTCGATTGCGCCGATTCGTAAGCGTGTAAAGTAGACGGTAATTCCGCGATTGACGGGTTGGGGATCAACCGGGTCGGGTAGGTGCCAAGTTTGTTGACGTTGAACCAAGTTCACATAATCAACGGGATAGAAGTAGCCGCCGTCAGCATTACCGCTAAGTGTTGAATGGGCTCCGTTTTCGCCCCACAGATTGGGATGCCCGACGTCGTGATCATCTGGAATTGTGATGGTGGGTCGATCGCGAATGACATCTCTGAATTGCAATCCAAATTCAATCCATCCAGCGGTGTGTTCGGTATGCCGATAGGTTTGATCGCCCGCGAAGAATAACAGATCTGGATTCTGCAGTTTCAGGTTTTCAAGAATCTCGGGGCGCTGGCCTGTGGTGCGACTGGAGTTGCAGGACATGTTGGCGATCACAATCACCTCTTTGTCCAGCGGATCGCGACGAATCACGCCGGTGAATTCGGCTTTGTCACCATGCCTGATTCGATAAGCCACATCTTGAGAGGCGTCCCAGTTTTCGATGCGAAAATGCGAGCTCCATCCAGGATAAAGTACTGGTGATGTAGCGGCCTCAACCCACTGACCGGCGCGTTGAAATTCGATTCTGGCCTCCCGCGGCTCACCGGGCTTCAGTGGATACAACTGCGCTGTTAACTTCAAGACTCCGGCTTGGTGCGTGTAGAGTGCAAAAGCGATCACTTGATCGCGGGCCACATTCATGTTTGGCGGTGGATTTGGGCCTTTGGGCTGTGGCTTGTTCCACCACTCGCCGACCGCAAGCGAATCGAGATTCGGAAATTCGCTACCAAAGGGTTGTGGCGACTCAGCGGGCTGGGCCCGGGCCTCGTGCTGGGCCTGGATCTGGCAAGCGGCGAGCAACATCAACGCAACGCAAATCGACCAGCGAGTGCGATAGCCACGCAGTTGGATACGGTTCATGGTTAGGCTTCCGATTTGGAATTCTGACGCTTGGGGGTTATTTCTGCAGCAGTCTGCTAGCCAGCAAGTTTGCGACGGCGAGAGCTGGAGCACAGCGAGCGGCGGAAGGGGAGAGTTGATCTGCCAACCAAGTCACGATCGGCACGTGTTCGTTTAGCTTAGCGATGGCGCGACTGGCCAGCGCCCGGCCATGCCCGACAACGGTTATGTTGGCCGGCGATCGCGATAGGTTGCGAGAAATTGCTGCGGCGATTTGCGACGCCTGAGCGTCGATGACCTGCTCGGCTATCTCTAGCGCTGCTGCGAGTGCCAGAGTTTCGGTATCTTCACCGATCATTCTTGCCAAGCGGGCGTGCGCGTTGGCTAGAGTGCGTGAGCGATTGTCGGCGGTGTCACAATCCTCTGGCGATTCCGGAGTAAGGCCTAGCGCGAGATAGCAATCGTCGCTGGTCGCAAACCGTTCGGCCATAACCGGGCAGCGTCGGCCATTGAGGAGGACCTCGCGAACAATGGCTGCGACAGGAGTGCGTTCAAGTCCCGTGTAAACGAGTTGGCCAAGTTCAAGTCGATCGCGATCCGTTTTGGCGCTGGTGGCAGGGAGCGTGTACCCCAGCGGGTCGAATCGCATTGGGATAATGTCAACGGTTGTCGAGCCGATGTCGAGCACAAGGTCCACCGAGTGTTCAGGCAGCGATCCGATCCAAGTTGCGAGTGCATGCCAATTGCTGGCTGCAACACTCCAAGCGGCCTTTCGAGCCTCGTCGATTGATAACCACTGGTTTCCGACGGCATAGATGTGCGTTTTCTCAGGTGCAAAAGCTTGTTCTACTTGATCCAAGATTTGCTGCACGCCAACGCGACGGGTGGCAAAGCAATCTGCTAGTTCCCCAGTCATCGTTACGGCCAAGTGCGTGTCTTCAGTCATGGCGTATTCAGTGAACATGTCGCGCAGCGTGCTAGCTAGCTCATGAGGCGTGAGCCACATTGGAAATGTCCGCGCCGCACAATGTCCGAAACCATCCGCCAGTTTCAGATTTGCGCCGCCGATGTCGCAACCCATCACTGTGTGTGCAGCAGAGCCGGTTGGCTGAAAAGCCGCTTTAGCCGAATTCTTGAAAGAGCTCATCAAACGGTGGTCGCTAAGTCAGAGTCGGGGCTGGACGATGGGGTAGGTTCCGGCGTGTAGTGCATAGGCAGGATGACCTGAAAGGTACTACCGGTACCGAGTTGGCTGGACAGTCGAATTTCCCCGCCGAGCAACTTGCACAATTCCTTGACGATGGAAAGGCCCAAACCGGTCCCAGAGTACTCGCGGGTTAGCCCGCCGCCTTGTACAATTGAGTTGCTTTGGCGGAACTTCTCAAAGATCACGTCGAAATCGGATTCAGGGATGCCCACACCGGTATCGGCTACGGTCATATGAAATAGATCTTCTCCGATGCAGCCAATTGTAAGAGTGATCAAGCCGCCATCTGGAGTGAACTTGATGGCATTCGAAAGTAGGTTCGTTAGGATTTGTTGGATTTTGGGTTGGTCTTGGAAAATGGGTGTCATCTCAGGGGAGATTTCGACCCGGAGATCCATATTCTTTTCTTCAATTAAACTGCGCAGCATATCGCATTGGGCGTGAGCAACGATTCCAAGATCGAAGTTGGTTGGGCCAACATTCATCTTGCCGGCTTCCACCTTCGCGAGGTCGAGAATGTCGTTAATCATCTCCAGCAGCATCCGACCACTCTTCTGAATATTCGAGGCGTAGCGTTTCTGCTTATCAGTCAGCGAAGAGATATCGTACAGAACGTCGCTGAAGCCGATAATGCTGTTGAGCGGTGTGCGCAGTTCGTGGCTCATGTTAGCCAAGAAGTCGCTTTTTAGTCGATTGGCTTCGTATAGGTTTAGGTTCGCGCGAGCAAGTTCATCGACTTTGGTATCGAGTTGCGAGTTGAGTTGTTGCAGCTGGTTTTGGCTTTCGGTCAAGTGCCTGAGCATGCGGTTGAAGGCTTCTGCCAATTCGTTGAATTCGTCATCGGTATCAATTGTGGCGCGGAGGTCGTATTTGCCTCGGCTGATTTCATCGCTGACATTTCTCAAGTGATGAAGAGGTTGGATGACGAGTTTACGAAGGACAAAATGCAGAATCAAAATCGAGACCGCGAGAGTGACCATGGCGACGGCAATTACCTGAGCCATCACTTGAGCCGACCAAACTTGCCCATCCTTGTAAGGCATGAAGACTTGCAGGAAACGGACGGGTGCATGTTCGGCCCCTTTTTTGCCGTTGCGAGTGTGGCATTCCATGCATGCGGAGGGAAAGCTGATGGGGTGGTAGTAGACGTAGTACCCACCTTCGGGCGCGCCAGGTCCGTAGACTGGACCACGCTCGGAGAATAGTTTGCGTTGGTCGGGGGAGTTGCGTGAGTAGAGCTCAAGTTCACGAGCCGCTTTTTCAATGGCCGTGGGCGCTGGGGTGCCATTCTGTAAGGCCGCTTTCTGATCCTCGAGATCTTTTTCGCGGGCCAACCTCAGTTGCTCTTGCTGGCGGTCGCGAAGGTCCTCAAGGATGGCTCGCTCCTCGGCGGTCGCAGGACCGCGCGAGTCGTTGAGTCCTTCATGCTCTGAGACGGGGTCGAGCATCAAGATTTGCGTTTTGTATTCTGGATTCTCAAGCAGATATCGGCGCATTGCCTCGTGCCCGCCTGCCGGAATGGCGGGGGAGTTCGAGGAATTCAGTATTCCCTTTTCAACATGCGCCCAGGCGAGGCTCATATTGGCATAGTCGTTGGCAACTTGGCGCGTGGTCTCTTTTACCAAGCGATCGGCCACATTTTGTACAAACCAAAAAGCGGCACAGATTGAAATCAACAGCGATAGGCCGATGAAAAGCAGGCTTTTCCGCTCCAAGCTCCAATTGCGAAACAGAAATTTTAGGATCCTGCTGACCATGACTTTAATAATTCTCCCGCCTCGATAGGAGCACGTACAAACGGCAAGTTGCGTATACTCTACCCATTAGTTTAGGTTTTCGAAACGGAAATCGTTTGCCTAAATTGCTGCAGGGCGCACCATTGCGATGTACACAGTCCAGTTTGTGGGCCACCAGGAAGGCTCCACCCAATTGGCGGTGAAGGTGTTTAGAGGCGTTTCAGGGACCTTCGCAAATCGAGGCCTTTTGACGAAAAAACGGCGTTTTGGGCTACTGGCTAACGCCGCCAATGCTTGCTCAGTACGCTCCATGTGACTAGCATAACTTGGTTCTTTAGCACAACTTCATTTTACACTTTCGGATTGCGCACGGCTTACGGGAGGAGATGGCTCCATGTCAAAGAGTTTTCGATTTTGGGTTCGTTGTACAACAGTTGCCACGCTAACAGTCTTGATGACGTTTAACCCAGCCTGGGCAGGACGCGGTTTACTTCGCTTCCTGAAGCGATCCAATACAAATTGCTGTGTTGTCGAAACCACTTGTTGTGAAGCACCTGCGCCGGTTGTATCGGAGCCAGTTTGCTGCGAATCGGCCCCAGCACCTGTTGTCGAGTCAGCAGACTGCTGCTGTGACTCAGCACCAATCATGAACCCCGTGATCAACCCACCAGTTGTCGAAAGCAAGGTGGTACCAACCGAGCCTTCTGTGGCGCCTGCGGAAACTACACCCGTCCCAAGCAATCCTGTTCCGGATCCGGCTGCGAACAACTCGGTGACGCCGCCGGTTACGCCGAGCGCTGACTTGAGTCCTTCCGATACCAAACCTGTGACGCCAGCAGAACCTGCCGCAGAACCTGCTGTCGAGCCTAAGGCGGATGTAGAGAAGCCTGCAGAACCGCAAGCTGAAATCGCTGCAGAGCCGGTCGCACCCGTTGCCCCGGCCGTGGTTGAACCAGCTGCCCCAGCGGTTGAACCAGCCAATGATCCATTTGCCCCAGCAGCAGATCCTGCTGCTGAAAAACCAGCTGAGAAGCCAGCTGAAATGCCTGGCGACGACCTGTTCGCACCGCCAGCTGATGCGCCAGCCGCTGACGCGCCTGCTCCAGCCGTGGATGATCCATTTGGTGCGCCAGCCCCTGTTAAGCCGGCTCCAGCAGGAGATGATTTGTTTGGCAATCCGCCTGCTGAGAAACCAGCTGCCCCAGCTGGAGACGACCCATTTGGTGCCCCTGCAGCGAACCCACCAGCGGATCCAGCTGGTGACCTGTTTGGAAACCCGCCGGCTGATGCTCCAGCACCACCTGCGGGAGACGATCCATTTGGGGCGCCCGCTGCAAACCCACCGGCTGATGCTCCAGCGGACGCACCGGCAGCAGGTGGCTTGTTCGACGCTCCTGCCCCTGAAGCCGCAGCACCAGCTGGCGACGATCCATTCGCCCCAGCCGCGGCCGGCGATGCACCCGCAGCTGGCGCACCCGCAGCAGGCGATGACCTTTTCGGCAATCCAGCGCCGGCAGGTGATGCAGCCGCCGGTGACGCACCCGCAGCAGGCGGCGCTGACGATCTGTTTGGCAAACCAACCGCGACCGAGAAGTTGCCAGCCAGTTTCGATGATCTGTTCGGCGAACCCCAAAAGCCAGCGGCTGAACAAGTTCCTGAGCCTGAAGCTCCTGCTGCCGAAGCCGATCCGTTTGCGGACGCCTTCAAAACAACTCGAGTATGGCGCGATAACACAGGCAACTTCGAAGTCACCGGCGTACTCGCAGAAATTCATCCTGACAAAGTGCGATTGCTCAAGTCCAACGGCAAGTACTCGACGGTACCCATGCGTCGGTTGAGTGTTGAAGATCGCCAGTTGGTTGAAGCGATCGCAAACAAGCTGCCAGCGGGTCAAGTCAAGTTTGTATCCACGAAGTAGCCGCGGCTGCTGACGGTAAACTTAATAGGATTACGATTCCCGAGTGGTTTCAAGAACTGCTCGGGAATTTTCTTTGGTGACATAGATGGAACTAGAGCAAGCCCAATGGTTGATTCGCGCCGGTCGATCGCTGCTGGAAAACATGCACGAGCAGGCTGGCCAGCGTTTATCAACATCCCAAAGCAACCTGCTGCGCGAGCAAGCCGATTTGCGGCGTCGCGCATCGATTCGATTCCCGGACCCGCAGAAGTGGCTCTGGACGACCCGCAGTTTGGCTCAAGCCAGCGATTGGTGGTGCGCCAGTTTTAAAGCGAGTCTCTATCCTGCGGAAGTCCACGTTACCGACGGATGCTGTGGTGCAGGAGTAGATTTGGTCGCGCTCGCCAAACGCGGGCCAGCGACGGGCATCGATCGCGATCCAGCTTTAGTGGCACTTGCCAATGCGAATTTGGCCGCACATGATCTCCCGCTGTCAGCGATCGCAGGCGATCTGCCACAGGACTTAAGCAATTGCTTCAATCGCGATGCGGGCTGGTTGCATTTGGATCCTGATCGTAGGGCCACAAATTCGATGGACCGTCGTTTGCGAAAATCGGAGGACTTCAGCCCTTCCTTAAGCGAATCGCTCGACATGATGCGAAATGCATCTGGAGCCATCTTGAAGCTAGCCCCCGCAACGGTCATCGAACCGCAGATCGAAACCAGCTTGCAAAATGAACTCGGGCTGACACGTTGTTGGCTGGGTAATCTTGGCGAATGCCGACAGCAACTGTTGGTTACCGGCGAGCTCGTGAGGGGCGATTCGGCGATCGGCGGCCCAAGTGTCAACTCGCAAGTTAATTTTCGTGCCGCTGTGCTGTGTGAGCCACAGGCCAACGCCAATTCCAACAACGCTGAAGTAATCTGCGGCCCGTTTCAAGAAACCTGTGCGGGCGTGTATGAGCCAGGCAGGTACATCTACGATTGCCATCCGGTACTACATGCAGCTCAGTTGCAAATGACTTGGGCGGATGCGAACGGCGCTCAGCCACTGGGAACCAGCCAGGGGTATTTCACTTCCGACCTCGCAGTGGAATCGGCTTGGGCCCAGCGTTTTGAAGTGGTCGAAGTACTTCCTTGGGATCAGCGCCGCGTCCGGCGTTGGTTGCGAGAGAATCAAATAGGCGAAGTGGAAGTCAAAAAGCGGCTTTTGCAGTTGGATGCGAACGAGCATCAGCGGGCGTTGCGTGGCGCGGGTGAAGCAAAAATAACCTTGTTGATTACTAGGCTAGGTGAACGCGTGCGTGCCATAGTTGCTCGCAGGGCTTAAAACGATCAGAGTTTACCGCAAGTGTTCTCAAGCGAATTCAATGACAATCAAAGAAACTGTCGCCTCCCACCCCCTCACGGGGATAAAATCTCACTATAATTAAGATAGCGGTAAGTCCTGCCGAGTTTGAAACCGCGACTTGGGAGTCTCCTATGAAACCGTTAACACCCGATGACTTGCTAATACGTGAAACGCCCTCGGACGATTTGCGTTGGGGGACTGCGTTGGACACGCCGGAGCCCACTGTGACCACGGTTTCCTTGCAACGGTTCCAAGAATTGGAACTGGCGCTGAAGAACAATCCGATTCACCCCGATCCCTACATTGAATTGGCTCGGATCTATTTGAAGAATCGTCGTTGGCACGACGCCAAGCGCGTGTTGGATCGCGCCGCTCAGCAGTTCTCCAAGAATGACGACATCCTCACGCTTCGTGAAGACGCCCAGTTAGGGCGTTCGCTCGAATTGTACAACGAGGCGGAAGCGGCCTATAAGGCTGAACCGACGGTGTTGACTCAAGAGCCTCTGCAGAGCAGCAAGATCGAATTGAATTCGTTGCGAGAACGAGTTTGTCGCGCCAGGTTGGAACGTCATCCTGATCGTCTTGAGCTATTGATTCCTCTTGCTGTGGCGCTCGAGAATTTGGGAAGTGTTGAAGAAGCTATTAAGTGCTTGCGTCAAGCCGCTGAGGTTCCGGGTTTACGGGCGACTGCTTCCTTGCAACTCGGGTATCTGTTCACCAGGGCTCGGAGAATTCCGGATGCGCTTTCCTCGTTCCGGCGAGCTGCATTGTTTCGAGTGCCGCCTCCTGCTGAAGCAGTCAAGCGCGAGGCGCTCACTGCTGCTGCGGATTTATCGCAACGTCATGGGCTGATCGACTCCGCGCGGCGTTATGTCGAGCTGCTAGTGGAAATGTCACCCAACGATCAACAGCTTGCCAAGCGTTTGTCGGACCTCAACGCCATGCCTTTGTAGAGCGTCTCCAGTGCGTCGCTCCCGCCTAGCCCGTACCACAAGTCTAGCCTTAGTTCGTACACGTACTCAGTGAAGCGGTCTCAGTGAAGCGGTCTCAGCGAAGCGGTACTGGTACTCGAAAGAATATGAATTCGGTTTCGAATTAGATTTCGAGTGCACCTAGCGCACGCAATAAGTGCGACCTTTGGCGTTGCATCTACCGAGTCATCCGTAGCATTGTAGCGAATACAATCCGAGTACTTGATTTAGGTGTTCTACAACGACGCGAAAACTCGCTTAGAATAGAACCTTCTTCATTGTCAGCGATTTTGAATGGAATTAAGGAGGCTGCCTTGGTTATTGTACGCGCTGTTCGCTTAGGCGATTTGGATCAGTTGTGGGAACTCATTGCGCAAGCCACTTATGGACTCACGACTCTTCAAATCAACAAAGAGCAACTGGCCGAGCGTGTCGAGTTGTCGAACTTTGCGTTCACGCGCAAGACTGAAAAAGCGACGGGCGAACCTTACGTACTTGTCATGGAAGACGTCTCCCACGGCAAATTGGTTGGGTTGTCATGCATCTTTAGCAAGACCGGGGGATTCGAACCGTTTTACAGTTACCGACGGGTCGTGGAGTCAAATCACTGCGAGTTGTTGGGCACGACTCAGCAAGTTGAATCGTTGCATTTGGAGAAGATTCATGACGGACCAACCGAAATAGGCAGTTTGTTTCTCTTGCCCGACTATCGTGGGCAGGGACGCGGTCGATTGCTTAGTTTGGCGCGGTTTGTGTTCATGGCAACGCACCCCAAACGATTTTCCGATGACGTAATTGCCGAGATGCGCGGCGTGATGAGCGACAATGGTGAATGTCCATTTTGGGAAGCCATCGGTCGGCACTTCTTTAAGATGGATTTCCCGCAAGCCGATAGTCTTTCGACGATCAACAAACGTTTTATCGAGGATCTGATGCCCAAGTATCCGATCTACACAAGTTTGTTGCCCGAATCGGGTCGCGCGATTTTAGGACAGGTCCATCCACAAACCGTGCCTGCCCTAAATATGCTCCAAGCCGAAGGTTTTGTGATTGATAACCTGATCGATATCTTCGATGGTGGGCCGGTCGTACGTTGCCGTCGAGATGAAATTGGCGCGGTCAAAAGGACGCTGACGACTCGTGTCGATCGAATAGTCGATCGGCAAGATGGTGAACCTCAGATTCTGGCTTCGAGCAGCGATGGGTTTCGATCGATGATCGGCCCAGTGCAATTAGGTGAAGCCGGTGCAACCATCAGTGAAATCGAAGCACTGACCTTGCAGCTTAAAGTTGGTGATACGTTGCGGGTTTTACCACTTCGGCCGACAAGCTAAAGTGTCGCACAATTGTCTCAATTGTTGCAGTTACGATTGGGACAAGCGTACTGACGCGCTCGGGAAGGCTTTTTCGCGCTTGCGCTTTTCCTGGGTTGGTTCTGGTCGCATCGAGTACGAGTACCGTTTTACTGAGTACGAGCACGAACGGAGTGGGGCGCTCCTGCCATGGTTGGCAAGTATGACCCGCCGGGCATTTCAGCAGCGCGTGTGTGGCAAAGTTGCAGAGCAATGGCCGGCGATAGCCTGACTTGCTGCGCAACTGATTGCAACGTGTTCAGATAACTTCAATAGCACGTCACCTCAACCTTAACCATCACGGTCGCTTCTTCGCCACCCTTCAGTGCAATCGGTTGCTCCTGCATCCGCTCCGCTTCAGTACTGGGATTCGGGTGTACTTTCAAGAGATAACGTCCTGGAGGTATGCCAGTGAATGCAACCCTATTCTTATCGTTGACCACCGCGCTGCCACTCCACGAACCAACTTTCTCGCCTCCTTCCGGAGTTAAGTTTGCGATGTACTGACGTTTCTGGCGATCGCGCGAAAATTCGACTTGCACGGAAATCGATGCAGCTTGCTGCATACGCAATTCTAGCGACTGATCCGGACTGGTCACAAGCTGACCAAGGCCGGGAAAGAAGTAGTCTTCGCGATGGCCAGTTAACCGAGCTTTACCCTCGGGGATATTCTTGAAATGAAACGAACCTTCCGCAGTCGTTTTCTGAAAAACTTCTTCGATCACATCGTATGGGCATCCATCAGCGCTTACCAAGTCTCGCATTGCTACTGCCACATCAGCCAATGGTTTCCCTTCTTCGTCAACGACGCGGCCGCGAAGACTACCAAGCGGAGCTAGCGTAGTTGCCATAAATTCCCAACCCGGTTGACGATCATAGCGAACGTAGCCCGCGATTCGCGAGGCATAGCCCTCACGTTCGACAATGATACGGCACCACTTCTCACCAAAATTCTTGATCGACCAGTGCCCTTCGTTATCGGTCTCGATCGATTTCAATTCAGGATAGTCATAGCCACCTGACTTTTTTGGCACCAACTCTTCGAAGCGAACCTTGGCTTGAAGTGCTCCTCCGGCGAGATCAGTGACCTTGCCCTCAATCACTCGCCCATCGGTCAGCTTAAACCCATGAGCCTCCATGCGGTTGTCGATGATTTCGATACCTTCGGGAACCTTTACTTCCGACCATTTCATCGAGGCCGTGTGTACAGTGATCGTCGTAATCGGCTGTGTTTGCTCCTTGGGTATCGCAGACAGGCTGGGCGGCAAGTCCTTCTGCATCCTCCAGCGATCGGCTTGCCAAACGGTGAACGACCAGTCGATCTTCGTCTTACGATCGCCTCGCTTGGTGCCATTGGGGTCTAACCAAAAACTGTAGCCGATTCCATCGAGCACCACGACGCGTTTCTTGGGGCCCTCAAGCTTTGCGAACAACGTTAGCAATTCATTCAGAGCCGCTGCGTCCCCTTTGCATTCCGAATGCCACTCGCCACCGCCGAAAGGTGGACCTTCCCACCATGCCACTCTGCCTGGATGATTGAAGATCGCAGCGGCTCCTCGTGGCCATCCAGGATCATTCAGCGGCGTGTTTCCTTCGCCTCCCTCGATCAAGGCATATGCGGTG
>JANRMD010000066.1:0-15853 GCA_033761895.1 Pirellulaceae bacterium
CCTGCATTGCCCTTTTTGCCTTTCTTGCGAGGCCACGGTCGGGGTGGGTCGCTCCTGCCGGGTGCGAACGTGTTTGCCTATGGTGGCTGGCACCTTGCGCGTGAGGCTCCTCTAGCTAGCCTTCGGTCGTCGGTAGGTGGCTGGCACCATCTGTTTTCTGCGATCTTTCGCTGCATTGCCCTTCTTGCCTTTCTTGCAAGGCCTCGGTCACGAGAAATCGGATGGTGCCAGCCACCTTTTGTCTGTCCGTGTCGCGCAAGGTGGGTGGCACCTTTCGTCCCTCCCTAGCACCTTTCGTTTGAAACTTGACGCGAGTTGCCAAGATTTCTGGGGGGAGTGCGAATTGACGGAATACGTGCGTTGTAGGCCCTTCACTCCTTGGGGATGAACATGCGAGAGCTTTTGTTAAAGCTGGAGCTTCGAAAAGCCTGCTCAGCTTGGGTGACCAGTTTGGTGGTTTCAATCGCATTGGCAAGTTCACTCGTTGCCCAAGAACCTATACCGCTCAGCGACCAGAGCGTCCGACCGGCAAGTAAATCGAAATCCAGTCCCCAGGCCGAATTCCTGAGGGTGACTCGGACAGAGGCCAACGCTCCCAAAACGCTAGATACTTCTGTAACGACCTACCGGTCCTCGTCGGCTAGCGGCGTTACCGTGGACCTCATTGGCGCTGTGCACATCGGTGAGCGTCAGTACTACGAAGAACTGAATCGGCGTTTCGACCAATATGATGTGCTCCTTTATGAGTTGGTCGCGCCGGAAAACACGGTGATTCCGCGCGGCGGTAAACGGGAGAGCACGAACCCCGTCGCGATGCTTCAGGATTCCGCCAAGAACTTGTTGGGACTCGAATCGCAACTTGAACTGGTGGACTATACGAAAGCACATTTTGTTCGAGCGGATATGACGCCTACGCAGATCGCTGACAAAATGGCCGAGCGTGGCGAAACGGCATTTACAGTGGCGTTAAGCACTTTGGCTGATGTCATGCGGCAGCAGAACCTGGCTGCACGTGAAGCCGCGAAACAGCCAGCGGCTGAAGTGGAAGAAGAGCTTGGCTTGTTCGACTTGCTTGGCAATCCGCTGAAGATGAAGCAAATAATGGCTGAGCAGTTTGTGAAGACGGGATCGCTGGACGAAAGTCTTGGCGGATCGCTAAACCAAATGCTGGTGATCGACCGCAACGCAGAAGCCCTGCGCGGTTTGCAAAAGCAAATTGCTGCAGGCAAGAAGAAGATCGGCATCTTCTACGGTGCGGCTCACATGCCAGATTTCGAAAAACATCTCATCGCTGATTTTGGCTTGCAGAAAGCAGAGCAAGCGTGGATCGCGGCTTGGGATCTACAGCGCGGACCCAAGAATTCAGCAACTGAACCCGCTTCCATGTTGCTGAATCTGCTCAAGATGCTCGATGAGTAACGCCGTTTAGATCGGGGCTCGGGAGGGACCACCCATCCCGAGCGTCATTTATCTTAGTTCTACGATAAAGTGAGAAACAACAAACGGGTCAACTGGCCCCGTCCTGCATTAGATCTGGTAATTCGCTTCCGGGAGCATATCATCGGGCAAGCCATTGCGTACTCGCAGCTTCGGCTTCTCGAGCACCACGGTTGTGTGCGGTGTCACACTGCTGGTTATCCAAACTGAAGAGCCAATCACGCAGTCATGTCCCAGCACGGTTCGGCCACCGAGAATGGTTGCGTTGGCATAGATCACCACACGATCTTCAATCGTAGGATGCCGCTTTTGCCCACGAATTAACTGCCCATCCGCATCGGTTGGAAAGCTCAGAGCACCAAGGGTCACGCCTTGATAGATCTTGACATGAGAGCCGATTTCGCAAGTCTCACCGATAACCACCCCAGTTCCGTGATCGATGAAGAAATACTCTCCAATGGACGCCCCTGGGTTAATGTCGATCCCCGTATTTTGATGCGCCCATTCGGTCATCATCCGCGGAATGAACGGAACTCCCAAGCGGCGGAGTTCATGAGCGATACGGTAGACCGTGATGGCTTCCAAGCCTGGGTAGCAGAAGATGATCTCATCGCGACTGCTGACTGCAGGGTCGCCATCAAAGGCTGCGTCAACGTCGGTCGCGAGCAATTGACGCAACCGCGGTATCTGTTGCAGAAAGTGAATCGCGATCGCTTGCCCCTTGGCTTCGTAGTCGACTTGATTCTCGCACTCGCTTCTCTTCTGCTTGACTCGGTCGTCGTGCTGTAGAGCTCGGCCGATTTGGGTCGTCAGTTTGTCGTGCAAGCCGTCGATCAAGTTGCCGACGTGGTAGGTCACGTTGCCGATGTGCAGACCTTCCCGGCGTCGAAAGCCAGGGTACAAAATGTCCTTCAGGTCTTCGAGGATCGAGATGATCACTTCGTATTTCGGAAGCGGACAGTGACCTAAATGGTTGATGCGGTCAGTGGCTGTGTAAGTCGCCACAATCGAGTTGGTTAGTTCTGGCAATTGCTCTTTCAGTCGAACATCGGATGCCATTTTGATTTGATCCCCTCGCTGGTTATCCGCTCTCATATTCAGCAAGCGTCTTGACTGCTCGCTACTCCCTTGTTTTTCGGCTGCTCTGTTAAGTGGAATCCAAACTACCGGAAAAGCTCCTAGTTCCTCCCGTGATTTACCCAATCTACCAAAAGTGTCAGCTTGAACAACGCGAGGCGGCGATTGCTAGCAGAAGCGGTAAGCCCCGAAACACCTCTTTTGTGGCTTGACAAATCCGGCCGCTCCCCCAGCCACTTACCTAGTGCTTTGTCCAACTTAAAGTTTGGGGTTCACTGTGGTTGGCATGTCCCGGTGTAGCCACCGTTGCCAGACGGTGGACACGATGCGTTTGCCTAACCACCGCTTGGCAGCGGAGGCTACGACCAAACCCAAAATCTAATCTGGATAGAGCACTAGCCACGCATCCCGCCAGGCCCGATTCGCCAAGGAGTTGGCCCCCCTTCGCCTGGGGCGATTTGTCCTCGGACAGTTTTCCTCGAGTGGGACTTGATCTGCTCGAAGTCCCCTTTTAGCGGTCTTTTATTGGGCTTAACCCAGCGACGCAATTCCATTCTAGGCGCAAGATGGTAAAACTCTGATCATTAAACTGGATTGGACTTGAAGGGCAATTACCCTAACTAGGCGTTGTGGGCGTTTGCGATTCACTTTTTTGCTTTATGGAAAGTTCTATTAGGTGTCTGACTTGCATCGAATCCGCAGAGCTCTCATCAGTTGCAGTGACAAACTTGGGTTGGTGGATTTTGCCTCCGGATTGGTCGCTAATGGCGTTCAGATCTACTCCACCGGTGGCACTTTCAAGCACCTCACGGATCATGGTGTTGATGCGATTGACGTGTCGGAGTACACCGGTTTCCCGGAAATGATGGATGGACGGGTGAAGACTCTGCATCCCAAGATTTTTGGCGGCATCTTGGCTCGGCGCGATAACGCGAGCGATCTGTTGTCGATGCAAGACGAAGACATTCTGACGATTGATCTTGTCGTCGTAAACCTTTATCCCTTCGAAGCAACAATTGCGAGGCCGGGTGTATCGCGCGATGAAGCTATTGAGCAGATCGATATCGGTGGACCATCGCTGATACGCGCTGCGGCTAAGAATCATCAGTGGGTCGCCGTTGCGACTCGTCCAGAGCAGTACAGTTCGATTTTGTCAGAAATCGAAGAACGGGGCAGTACTTCGCTGATGCTGCGTCGCAAACTGGCGGCAGAAGCGTTCGCGATGACCTGCAACTACGACCAAGCGATTGCCGACTACTTCCGCAGTGAATCGACGCAGGGAGATTTCCCAGCTCATCTTACGGTACGGCTCGAACGCAAGCTTCAGTTGCGTCAGGGTGAGAACCCGCATCAAAAGGGGGCTGTGTACCGCATCCCACGTGACCGTTCGGCCAGTGTAGTCAGCGCGCGGCATATTCACGGCAAAGAGCTGTCGTATAACAACATGCTGGACCTGGATAGCGCGCTGGCGATTGCGCGTTCCTTCGGTCAACCTGCCGCAGTAGTTATCAAGCACAATAATCCTTGCGGCGCGGCAACTGCTGAACGACTAGGGGTGGCGACTCGTAAGGCCCTGGATGGCGATCCGGTGAGCGCTTTTGGTAGTGTTCTGGGATTCAATCGCACCGTCGATGTCGAGACCGCTGAAGTGCTGGCTGAGCCTGGTAGGTTTATTGAAGCCATCATCGCACCTGATTTCGAAGCTGGCGCTGTTGGAATTCTAACCACCAAACCCAAATGGCGCGATAATGTACGTTTGATGCAAGTTGGTCGACTTACAGAGCTTGGTCCAGAGATCACGATTCGATTTGTAGCGGGCGGGGCACTTGTTCAAGAAGCGGATACGTTGCCCGCATTTCATACCCAATGGAAAACGGTGACCGACGTTCCGCTGCCTGAAGAACTATTTGACGATCTGCGATTCGGTTGGGAAATGGTAAGGCACGTGAAGAGCAATGCCATCGTGCTCGCGCGCGACACTTCGCTGGTCGGTGTTGGTGCGGGGCAGATGAGTCGCGTGGACAGCGTCGAAATCTCGATCCGCAAAGCGGGTGAGCGTGCCGTCGGTAGCATACTGGCTTCTGACGCGTTCTTCCCGTTTCCAGATTCGATCGAAGCCGCAGCCGAAGCGGGGATCGCTGGGATTATACAACCCGGTGGTTCACGACGAGACGATGAAGTGATTGCAGCTTGTAATCACCATCGCATTCCCATGATCTTCACTGGAGTGCGTCACTTCAAGCACTAAACCTCGCGCATCAATGATCCCACAAAATTGATGCTCGCAACTTAGCGAGCTCCCGCCCATGCCGAATATTCTCCAAAGGATCGTCGCTACTAAGAAGCAGGAAGTGGAAATTGCTATTCGGCAACGACCGCTTCGTGATCTTATGTCAGCGGTCCAGACCACGCCCGCTCCGCGAGACTTCCTCGCTCCCTTCCGCACCGCACCGCCGATACGCTTAATCGCTGAAGTCAAGAAAGCGAGCCCATCGAAAGGGATCATACGCCAGGATTTTGATCCAGTGCAGATAGCGCAAGCCTACGAAGCAGGAGGCGCAAGCTGCCTAAGCGTGCTGACGGATGTGGACTATTTCCAAGGGCATCTCGATTATCTGAAAGCGGTAAAGCAAGCCGTTTCCTTGCCTGTGCTACGCAAAGATTTCGTGATCCATCCGTATCAAGTATTCGAAGCAAGAGTTGCCGGGGCAGACGCAGTTCTCTTGATCGCAGAATGCCTCAGCCGCCAAGAACTGCGCGGTTTGTATCAGCTCATTCGTGAGCTTGGTATGATCGCGCTGATTGAACTCCATGACCCAGCGAACTTGGACAACGTAATTAATACCGGTACAGAGCTAATCGGAATCAACAACCGGGACTTAACGACTTTTGAAGTCAGTCTCGAGCGTACGATCCAACTGCGAAAGCGTATTCCGCAAGACCTAATTGTCGTCGGCGAAAGCGGCATCGTGACTCACGCAGATGCCCTCAAGCTTCAAACGAACAACATTCAAGGCATGCTGGTCGGCGAATCGCTGATGCGCGTTCCAGACATTCGCCAAGCCGTCGTGGACCTACTAGCCGGAGTGCCTGAGACAGCGCCCCAATAGCCCCAGCGTCCCCATAACCCAGCGCCCGAATTAGCCCAGCGTCCTGCAGAGTGTTTTCTAGCCGCAACATATCTTCTGCTGCCATTTATTTGCTGCCATCGCTACATCTTTGCTTATCGGCAGATCTTGTGAGCGGTTTAATTGAAATCGCGAATCTGTGCCTTCTACGCCAACTTTTCTGAAAAGGAAAGGTTTTTAAAGCTGAGTGGCGTTTTTGGGTCGCAAGATTGTCCCAAACATAGCTGCAACAACTGAGGCGAGTGTCCGACACTCAATCTGTGGGTCGAAGCAACCCAGAATGATGAAGTATCCCGGAATGCTCATGCTGTTTGAGCGTATTTACCGATAGTAGTTTTGGCTATCGCCTCACTTCGCGATTTGCCGACCGTACTAGGCTAAATATGCTGTTCATCAGAGCTTTAGTGCGCGTCCCATGATGCCCCAGAGAAGTGCGACTCTGCTGCAAGCATAAAGGGGCTCACTATTCCATCTATAGAAATCGCTGGCCAAAAAAACTTGAGCGGATCACTTCGAGACGGTCAGATTCTAAGCACCGATTTGTGTGACAGCAAAGGCGCGCTGCTGCTCGAAGCAGGGTTGCCGGTTACCGAAGCACTCATTCGCCGCTTAGCTGACTTAGGTATTCGCGAAGTCTACTTGGATGAAAAGCGGAGTTCGAGTGGTCGACGGCAGCCACTCGTTCCCTATGACCCAGCTGCGCAGCAACAACTGGAACACAACTATCACCGCATCACTGCTGCATTGTCTGGATTTATTGACGAGTTGCAGGGGGGAGATTCAACGAGCACGGAAGAGATCGAAGAGGTCGTGAACAGTTACTTGCAGGAGGCTATTAAGGACTCGGGTGTGGTACTAGCCGCCTGCATGGGGCTGGAGGGCCAAGCGATCCGTTCTCGCGATGAAGCGCTGCAACGACGCAGCGTGCGGATGTCGATACTCGCAACCGTGGCGGCGACCCACTTGAGATTCTCCCAAGCGGATTGTTTGAATGCAGGTATCATTGGAGCAATCCATGACATCGCCCTGTATGGAAGTGAGTACTCGACGCAAGACGAAGAGTACCTAGAACACCCGTTCCGAGGCATCGATCTGCTCCAAAACACTTTTGGGGTTACCGATCAGATGCGGATCATCGTCGGACAAGTTCACGAACAATGCGACGGAACCGGCTATCCTCGACAACTCAAGTCCGCGCGACTGCATGCGGTCAGTCGACTGCTGAATGTCGTCGATGCTTATCTGACGCTGATTGAGCCCATGGAAGAGGGCCAACCGGGTGTAGCGCCTTCAGATGCACTGGCCTACTTGGTTCAGCATGCTTTGTATGGGTGCTTTGATCGGACCTGCGTTCAGGGTTTGGTGGCGGCCGCAAGTATCTATCCGGTGGGCACTAAGGTCCTATTAGATGATGGTACAAGAGCGACGGTGGTTCGAAGCAACGGAGCTTTGTATCTGCAACCCATCGTACAGCTAGACTTGCCAGAGCAAACGATGATCGATCTGCGTTTGTCCGATCGCAGTATTCTGCAGCCAGATGAGAGCGATGGTCGCTACCAACGACTCTCGAAATCTATGTTCTGGCAAGTTCTGTGGCGGCCAGCGGCTTAGGCCCTCGTATTCGAAATCCGCGAGCCACCGGTGGATGTTGCCACCGCTTGCCACGTGAGTATCCCAGCAGCGATCAGTAGTGATAGTACGCTAACGCTTAGCCCCAGCACACGCGGCCACTCGCTCCGTTGAAGCAACAGTCGGCTTTTTCCAGCTTCAATTGTGCACTCGATAAACAACCTGGAACTATCGTGCGACAACTGCAGTGACGTTTGTTGATCATCCACTATTTCCCAGCCTTCATCGTTGAATTGTCGTACAAGCAACCGACACTGGCTGGGACTATTGGCTTCGATCTCCAGTTGACCACACCGAATCCATTTCCACGTTATGGAACCTGCCTGCGAACTAGCTGCATCGTCGAAATACAATTCACAAAGCGGCTTCGATTCGGGGACCGTCTGCCAGTGAAACGCAGCTCGTTTACCGCTTTCGCGTTCGCGCACCAATCGTTTCTCAACACCCAGCCAGCTTAGTACAGCGTCCAGTTCCGGCTGTGCGGCCGCAAGATTGTCGAGCCTCGCCAGCCCCAATCGAAGTTGTTTGTACCGCTGCGGTTCGATCGAAAGCATCGAAGCAAGGTTGTGTTGGTAGGAGAGCAAGCCGAGTTTGCCTAGTGCAAATTCACGCTGGTAATCAGCGATTGCATTCGCGGGTTGGGCTCTAGAATCTGTCAGCCATTGATCGGTCGTGATGTTTGCCTCGCTCACATCGGACCAAACAAACTCTGAAGTCCAAGCTCCGGCAGGTTCCACCGTTTTGAGTGGAACAAACGCACACCAACAAGTTGCGACAACAAAAGCCTCTACAAGACAGAGCCATGCGAGGAGAGTGTGCCTTGGGAATTTGGCGTTTGCCTCGTTGGATGACAATGTCGATTCTCGCCAACGCAGGATCGCAAGTAACCCACATACGATCACTGGGACGGCGAACGCGAACATCAACTGTCGAGTCATCGCGGAACTGTTAGGAAAGCCTAGCCAAACATCGGACAGCCTTGCCGACTGAGTCGCGACATACTCTGCAAACGAACCACTGCCTACCAACGTCAGTAGGGCTCCGCAGATACTCACGACCAGAACAATTCTTTGCACCAAGGTACTGCGAGTCAGATTCGCTGCGGACAGTTGATCAAATCGAATCGCTGCGGCCAGTGTTGCAAAAGCCATGACCAGGACAGTCCACTTTGCCGGATAGCGAAAAACGTGGTAGCCCGGCAGCCACTCAACCAACAACCCGTAGAGACTGCTGTAATGGTCGGGTGGCAAGGAGGATGAAAGTGAACTACCGCCAAAGGCGTCAAAGGCGTTACGTAGCAACCATCCCAGTGAATAGTTGCCAAAGGAGGCAAGCAAAGCAAAGGTCGCCGCCAGCACAAAAAAGGTAGACTTTAAATTGGCGCATTTTCCAAAACCGCCCAGCAACAAAAGCAAAGGCAAGATGCCGAAGTACAAACTGGGAATCCACATCCGACCTTCTGCCGTGATCAGCGAGAATGTCCGCGAGTTTCCCTGCGAAAACCCACCTCCCAAAGTCGGCCATAAACTCGTCAGTGCGTGCCATGGCGAGAGACTAAAGTCATAAACCGCATGCGTCGATCGCCGCGCGGGCTCGCGTAGGATGTTCAGCAAACGACTTGGCGCCGTACCGTTAGGTGCAACGGTCGCTGCAATGGATTGTGTATCATTAGCTGTTAGTGATTCATCTAGTTCTGGTTCGCTGGACCATCTATGGCTCTGGTTGGCCCACAGCAGGCTTGGGGTTGATTGGACCGCTGACAATCCTATCGCAAGTAACACAACCGCCGCTAACCAGCCCAACGCCTTAATCAACCCGAGTGCATTTCGCTTTGAGATCGCAACCGCCATCGCAAGAAATACGGCGACGATGAGCAGGTTAACGGCGGTGTGAGGATCGCCGGCGAGCACCATCATGGCAATCGCTCCGCTCAACACAACTAAACGGGGAGATCGCGTGTGGGGCGAGTGCATGTTGTATGCATCTCGGTAAAGCCAACTAGCTATCTCTCCGATTGCAAAACCTAACCAAGCTGAGCTTGAGAGAAAGACGAGATTGTTGTGTTGAAATAACACCGGGCAACTCAGTGCAAAGCAAGCGCCGGCTAACCAGCCAGCTTCCTTCCTGAGTTGCATTCGCGAGCAGGCGTAATGCATACCGAGGCCTGCCAATAGAAGGTGGGCCAGCACAAAGACAGAAAATCGCTGAGCGACGGAGAGAGCGGGGAGGAACCAGAGAACGCGCAGTGGATAATACAGTGCCGAAGTTGTTTCGCCTGCTGGGGCGACTCCCAGCGACTCGTTGCATTGCCACTGCGGAAAGTAATCGCCCTGCAACGCACACTGATCAAGCCACATGGCTTGTGGAAGATAAAAGTGAAACGCATCGCGGAAAACGGGCACTTCACCGAAGTACAAACCTGGCCAAAGCAACGCCGCAGTGGCGATCACAAAGCATGACCAAAAGCAGAAACTGGTTCTTAAAACGGAGTTAAGCAAAGGAATCTACTTCGAAAATCTTGCCGTAAACAGGTTACTTCCCCATCATAGTCATGCATCCCCGCTGTTTCGCAAGGGAACCAGCACAGAACCGGCCCGACCGAGAATGGAAACAGGTATTTTGCGGGAACCAGCCAATCGGTTAGGATAGTAAGGCAGCCAGAAACGCGAAATCTGCCGTGATCCTGTGCCCAAAGACCCTGTGCCCAAAGACCCTGTACGACCGATTATTGGATTACCGATGTCGAAACAGTTACTCAATCATACTCCTCGCGGCAGCGGCTACACCTCTCGACGCGAGATGCTTGCTACGGCAGGGGCTGGATTTGGTGTCGTGGCACTGCAAGCCATGATGGCTGGGCAAGTGCTGGGAAGGGATCAAGCTATCCAACGGCCTCACCACCTGCCGCGCGCCAAGAGTGTTATCTTCGTTTTCTTGGAAGGCGGCCCGAGCCATCTCGATCTGCTTGACCCGAAACCCGAATTGAATCGACTGGCGGGTAAACCTCTACCAAGTACTTTTGGCCCGATCATTACACCGATGGGTGAATACGACGCGCCCTTAATGGCCTCCAAGCGATCATGGAAACAGTACGGCGAAAGCGGGATGTGGTTTTCGGATTGGATTCCCAACATCGCGGAATGTGCCGACGATATCGCCGTCATACGTTCGTGTTGGGGCAACGGATTGAATCATTCTAACGGCGTGTGCCAAATGAACACGGGTTCGATCCTAGCGGGTCGTCCATCGTTGGGGGCTTGGGTCACTTATGGGCTTGGCACCGAGAACGATAACTTGCCTGCCTTCGTCGTCGTGGAAGACACTGCTGGTAAGGTGATCAATGGGCCACGCAACTGGGGTGCAGGCTTCATGCCCGCCAGTTATCAGGGCACACCGATGGCGAGTGGCACTGAACCGATTCAGTTTCTTACGCGGCCCAAAACTATAAGCCGCGAACGTCAAGCTACGAAGATGCAGATGCTGTACGAAATGAATCGTCAGTATGCCGCAGAACGTCCTGAGAACAGTGAACTCGAAGCCCGCATACGAGCCTATGAATTGGCGGGCAGCATGCAAGCCGAAGCGCCCGAAGCGGTCGATATGGCCAGCGAGACGGCTGAGACATTGGACTTGTATGGAATCAACGATAAAGAAACAGAATCTTTCGGACGCAACTGCTTATTGGCTCGGCGATTTGTAGAGCGTGGCGTGCGGTTTGTGCAGCTATATCACGGCGCCGGTAGCAAATGGGACTCGCACACCAAACTGGAAGAGAACCATTCCAAACTCTGTCGCTCTAGCGATAAACCGGTGGCTGGTCTGCTGAAGGATCTTAAACGACGCGGCTTGCTCGATAGCACTTTAGTGGTCTGGGGCGGCGAGTTCGGAAGGACTCCGATGAGCGAAAAAGGTGATGGACGGGATCATAACCCGTATGGTTTCTCGATGTGGATGGCTGGAGGCGGCGTTCGCGGAGGCTACACATTGGGGTCGACCGATGAACTTGGTTTGCATGCCGTGGAAGATCGAATGCATATTCACGATATTCACGCCACGATTCTGCATGCGGTTGGAGTCGACCATTGGAAACTCGTCTACGCGCATCAAGGCAGGCCAGAACGCGCCACTCAAAATGAAGGGCGAGTTTGCCAGAAACTGTTTGCCTAGCCCTTCATAAATTCGGGAAACCGCAGCCGCACATTTGACTTTTGCAGTTCTTTGTTTTTCGATACCCAAAGTAGTGGTGTCGGTGCGTGCGAGCGTCTGGCAACCTTTTCACCGGTTTTCCACACCCAAACTGAAAACCCGACCCTAAATTCGGCCCAAAATCTGGTTGCCGGAGGTGCCTTGGGTGCACACTAAAGAAGTTGCTGGGGCTGCCTAAAAAGACGCTTTGGCCTGTTGCGCTCTTTTGCCCTAGTGCATTTCGCGTTGCAAACGCCGCTGCTTGTTGGTTCACTTAATACACAAGCCTCTCCACAATCTGATCCCCACAGTCTGATGCTTAGTGACCGCATGAGATCAACCACCTCTCCCATAACGCGATTTTCGCGCTTGCTACTGGTAGCAATCGCTGGGTGTTGCGCTATTTCGGGTTGCGACGTACCGATCACAAGTTTCCAGCCCAACAGGATTTACGTCGCCCGGATGGAGAAGTCCCAAAAGGCTGACTTGCAGTCGGCGCTTGCGGACACCCAAGCTGCCCTCGAGGACCTGTTCGGAACGCCGGACGAGCCGCTGTGGCCGAAGTTCTCTGAAAACGAGGCCGACTTGGCCAACCTGGTGCAGCTCGAGCGGCTGCAGCAGGCTTCGGGGGCTGTGCGTAGCGATGAAGCGGATCGGCATTTTGGGTTGTACCGAGAGCATTGCGTACAATGTCACGGAATCTCCGGGGATGGGCTGGGGCCCACCAGTCGCTTTTTGAATCCTTACCCGCGTGATTTTCGGCTCGGTAAATTCAAATTCAAATCGACGCCCATTGGCCAGCGACCGACGCGCGCCGATTTGCACCGTGTGCTTGTGGATGGTCTGAAGGGCACGAGCATGCCCTCGTTTCGCTTGCTGAAAGACGAAGAGCTGGAAGTCTTGGTCGACTACGTGATTTTCCTGTCCGTCCGTGGACAAGTTGAGCGGCAGATGATCACGGACGCGGCGCTCGAACTGGACTACGAGGCCGGCGACCGGTTGTACGACAGAGCCAATCGAGAAACGAACCCAGAGTTGTTTAAGGCGCAGTTGGATCGAGTGACGAAGATCGCTGCCGACGCGGCGAAGCAGTGGCTGAAAGCACAGGAGGCAGTTACGGTTGTTCCTGAACCACCGACCGATTTTCCGCTTTACGTTGATGTGCAGTCCCTATCAGCCCCCGATCAGGAAAAGCTGCAAGCGTCGATTGCCCGCGGTCGGAAACTGTTTCAGGGACCAATTGCGAACTGTGCGAGTTGCCATGGTGCGACCGCTATGGGGGATGGACAGACCAACAATTATGATGCGTGGACCAAAGATTGGACCGAGGGGATCGACTTGCTGAATAAAGACGATTTAAGGCCGTTCCTGAAGCTTGGCGCACTTAAGCCACGAGTTATTCTGCCGAGGAATTTGCGGACAGGTGTATATCGTGGTGGGTCGGAACCGCACGAATTGTATTTGAGAATCGTCAACGGCATCGATGGCTCGCCCATGCCTGCCACCGCGATGCAGCCTTCGAATCCGCAAGGCTTGACCGAGAGTGATGTCTGGGATTTGGTGAACTTCCTGTTGAATCTGCCCAACGAAGCGATCAGCAAGGATGCATCGATCGCGGTGGCTCAGCGTTCTGACAACTAATTTCACGACTGTGGTTATCCGATGCAATCCAATCTCCAGCCTACTGAAATGCCTTACAGCCGAGCCGTTCATGGCTTGGCGGTAACATTGACTTTGGCTGTGTTCCCACTGATTTGGGTGGGTGGCCTAGTCACAACGTATGATGCTGGGATGGCGGTACCTGACTGGCCGAATACTTATGGCTACAACATGTTCGCTTACCCGGCCACCACGTGGTTGTTTGGGCCGTTCGATTTGTTGGTCGAACACAGTCACCGGTTGCTGGGGACGGTCGCGGGTTTACTCTCGATTGGTTTGGTCGCGGCGGCTTGGTTTTACGATGGGCGAAATTGGTTCAAGATTTGGGCCATGTTTGTGTTGATGGCGGTTATTGCTCAAGGGGCCTTGGGTGGTTTTCGCGTGTTGCT
Source organism: Pirellulaceae bacterium (assembly GCA_033761895.1). GTDB lineage: Bacteria > Planctomycetota > Planctomycetia > Pirellulales > Pirellulaceae > Aureliella. The sequence continues at coordinate 13,505 of JANRMD010000066.1, forward strand.
TGACCAGCGTAGTTTCGCGATGATTCATGGTTGTACTGGGCCGTTGTTCTTTGCGATTGCGACGGCCACAGCTGTAATGAGTTCTCGCTGGTGGCTGTCACGATCGGCTGGGCAAACGCAGGCGCAATTCACGTCTCGGGGGGCAACGCGGTTGGCTGCCGCCCTTTTGGTTGCCAGCTACTGCCAATTGATTGTCGGAGCGCAGTTGCGACATATTACCGCAGCCGTCGACCATCGCGTTTTTATGGCGTTCGTCCACACTCATCTTACCTTAGCGGGATTAGTGGTTATTTTGGCAATTTGCACAAGCGCAGTGACGGGCTTGGATCGACGGACGCCGGCAAGGGTTCGCTTTCCGGCAATCTTGATTGCGTTGTTGGTGCTGGTTCAGATATCGTTGGGCATAGCGACTTGGATAGTAAATTACAGTTTACCGTGGCAGGAACTTTCAGAATGGCTAGCGGGGTATACAATCTCCGCTAAGGGATACTGGGAAAGCATTATTGTGACCGCTCACATGGCCACAGGTTCGTTGATCATCAGTTTGGCGACCGTCACCGCACTCAGGGCGTGGCGCTCGCGTGCGTCGGTCGTCGCGAAAGAGGTAAATCGGAAGTGGAAACAACAACTCGCGTAACCGCAGGTCGAATGGATGCACCGGTGGTTGCTTTGGCACCCGCGTCATCGCGCGGATTGTCTGGTTACATCGAGCTGACGAAGCCTCGTATCCTGACAATGATTTTGCTGACGGTCGTGATGGCCATGGTCGCCGCTGGAACGTCGCCAAGTTTGTTGACCGTGTTCCATGCTTGTGTTGGCACAGCGCTGGTCGCGGCCAGTGCCAGTGTGCTCAATCAATGGATGGAGCGGGAACGCGACGCGATCATGATGCGGACCTGCAAACGACCATTGCCAAGCGGTCGGGTTGCATCCAGCCAAGCGGCCTGGATGGGATGGGTCATGGTCGTGCTTGGATCGGTGTACCTGGCGACTTTGGTTAACCTGCCCACCATGTATTGCGGCTTGGCGACCTGGGGGTTGTATGTGTGGGTCTACACGCCGCTGAAGATGGTGAGCTGGACGAATACACTGGTCGGCACCCTGCCAGGCGCCTTACCGGTTTGGATGGGCTGGGCGGCTGCGGATGGTTCACTGCTGGATCCAAGAGCCTGGATTCTTCTCGGTGTGTTAGTCGCGTGGCAGCTTCCGCACTTTATGGCAATCGCTTACATGTATCGGCAGCAGTACGAAGCGGCTGGTTATAAGATGATCACGGTTACCGATGCATCGGGCAAAGGGGCCAACCTTCACGCAATTCTCGGCTCGATCGCGTGCATTGTCTTCGCAGTCTTGGCCGTGCCACCCTATTCGATCCTGAGTGGCATTTTGTGCGTATTGGCGGTAGCGGTTTCAGTTTGGCAGTTGATGGCCGCCCTGCGATTTAGGAAGCAGCAAGACATGAAGACCGCTCGCAAGATGCTGCACGTGAGTCTCTTGCAGTTGCCGCTCACAATGCTGTTCATTTTGCTGGCGGCGCTCTACGGCTAGAGGAGCATGTGGCGGACGGGACGCAGTGTTCTATCCGGCTCACTGACTTTGAGGCCTCCTCTGCAACATAAGTCGGTTTCATGCAAGTAAGCTCAACTCAACACGCCCCCGAAACACGCGACACGGGCGAGATGAGTTCAGCGTTGCTGTATCGCCCTGCACTGCTGGTGCTCTATGTGGGCCTGATAACGATCTATCTGGTATTGCGATTCCTGGTGGCGGGTGCATGGCCAACACGTCAAGTCCTAGGCTTGGAGGTGGTTTGGGCCGCCATCGCAACGCTCGTTTTGGTTTTCTCCAGCATCACGATCTTCATGGCCAAGCGGGCTGCGCAGGCCGACCGCACGCCGTCGGCTCGCGGATGGCTGTTACTAACGATGGTGCTTGGCATTGCTTTTAGCGTACTGCAGTTGCGCGAGTTTCAGCTACGTTGGCAACACAACTTAATCCCCAAGCCACTGAGCAACTCGTTGCACGATCGAGCGGATTTGTTTTTTCTATCCGCTGTTCAGCAACACTTGACTCAGCTTGCCACAGACATCAACTCCGACAAAGTCCGGCAAAACCAGCTGCTTCAACAGTTGCAGAGTGCTGCCAACGATTCTGGGGAAGATCGAATACGCATGGGTGCAGAACTTGGACGCTTGCAGGCCGAAGAATCGGTACGCACCGAGCGTCTGGCGATCGTCAATCGCCTGCTGGCCAGCGAAGTTCGTTGGACTTCGACTGTGGTAGCGATGACGGATGAGTTGGCAAGGCAGCGTTTGGCGATTGCTGCCTTGGCGTACGATGTCCTTCCGC